>CANRVY010000018.1 GCA_947643405.1 uncultured Mycoplasmatota bacterium
AAACATTTGGAAGAAAAAATCATTCAAATATTTAAAGAAAGCAGAAATAATTATGGTTCTAGAAAAATCAAAGTAGAACTTGCTAAAATGGGATATCAGGTATCACTTAAAAAGATAAGAACAATTATGAAAATACAGGGTTTAGTAAGCAACTATACAGTAAAACAATTTAAAGTTCATAAAACAAAATGTAATGAGGAAGATAAACCAAATATATTAAATAGAGAGTTTAACCGTGAAAAAAGATTAGAGGTAATAGTAAGTGATTTAACATATGTAAATGTAGCTAATAAATGGAACTATATATGTTTAATATTAGATTTATGGAATAGAGAAATCATAGGATATGCAGCAGGAAAACATAAAACTGCTGAACTCGTATACCAAGCAATATGTAAGATACCATATGCTCTCAATGAAATTGAAATATTTCATACAGATAGAGGAAATGAATTTAAAAATAAGTTGATAGATGAAATAATTACTACATTTGGAATTAAGAGGTCATTATCAAAAAAAGGATGCCCATATGATAATGCCGTAGCAGAGGCAACCTATAAAATAATAAAAACAGAATTTGCTTTTAATCGTAGATTTGAAAGTTTTGAGGAATTAAAACGAGAGTTATTTGACTATGTAAATTGGTATAACAGTATTCGAATACATGGTTCATTAGATTACAAGACTCCAGTTCAGTATCGCCTACTATTGTCCTTATAAAATTTGTCTAAAAAAGTGTTGACAATCCATCTTGTACAAAATTATCAAAGTATTCACTTATAACATTTTCTTTAAGATTAACTTTGCAGTCAGTACAATAATAGTAATAATAAACATTACCATTTTTCTTTTTAGTGGCTTTTCCACCTAGTAATCTTCCACATTTAGGACAAGTTAGTTTTTGTAAGAATAAATAGGTTAAAGTTCTTTGATAACTTCGTGAGTTTTTTTTCTTTTGTACTTGGCATTCTTCCCATAGTTCTTTAGATACAATAGGTTCAACAACATCTTGATAATAAGTAGGGTGTTTTGTTCTTTTACCATGAACATAATCTCCCTTATAAACTTCATTTTCAAGTATTGCTGTTATAGAAGAATCTCTCCAGTTTGATTTACCTAAAACTTTTTCTTCGTTTAGTATATTAGATATAGTTTGATAAGAATTTCCTTGATAATAAAGATTAAATATTCTTTCTACAATATCTTTAGTAGAGTAGTCAATTACTAACTTCTTATCTTCGTGTTTATAACCTAGTGGTGCTTGACTTGGTATATGTCCTTGCTTAATTGCTCCTGCTAAACCTATCTTTGTTCTTTCGCTTGTTCTCTCAATTTCGTTTTGACTGACACTCATCAAGAGTCTTGAAATCATCTTACCATTAGCATTAGTAGTATTAATTTCATCATTAGCACAATCTAAATAGGCATCATTTTCTTCTAAAAATGTCATCAGCTTTTCCCAGTCAAATATACTTCTTGTTATTCTATCTAGTTTTAAAGCGACTATGGTATTAATTCTTTTACTTTTAATATCTTCTTTTAACCTTTCAAATTCAGGTCTTAAATTCCCTGTTTTAGCACTTATACCAGCATCTTCGTAATAATCTACTATCTCATAATCTTTAAACTTACAAAATTGTTCTAATCGTTCTCTTTGTTCTGGGAGACTAAATCCTTCTCGTGCTTGATCTTCTGTACTTACTCTTAAATATAGTCCGCATAATTTCTTTTCGTTATTCATACTTCTTCCACACCCTTTCTAAAAAAAATAAGAGATAAAAGCCCATAGAAACATCTACTACCTTTATCTCTTTAACTTTGTATTATTTAATTTTATACTTCCAAATCATAACCCCATTAAAAAGATTTGGTAGGTAAATAACCCCTTATTCGCCATTATAATAAAGTTTTTAAGAGAAAAAGTCAATATCATTTGCTTATTTTACTAGAGTTTAAGCCATGTTCTTTATGTAATCTTCTAGTTCTACTAACTTAATCTTTTTATTAAGACTACCTACATAAATATCAGTAGAGTAGTTAAATGCTAGAAAAGTAACATTATTAACAACTATTTTATGTGGTTCTATGTAGTTCAAGTTTGTATTACTGATTCTCTTAATACTACCATTGATAATCTTTGGTGTAACGTGGCAAAACTCACATATAAACTCAATACGTTGCCTTAGATTACTTTCCATTTCTAACTCTTGTGTAGTAAACTTTATCATAAATGCACCATCCTTTCTTTGGTTTAATTTTTTCTAAAACGAAAAAATCAACCCGAACGGATTGATATGTATTTCAAGTTCAAACTATAAAAGTTCGAACAGAAACGTCACTGGAGCAAGTGACCAGAATCGAACTGGCATCCTAGCCTTGGCAAGGCCATATTCTAACCATTGAACCACACCTGCAAAAAAAATAAATGGAGGGCCTAGTCGGATTTGAACCAACGATCAGGGAGTTGCAGTCCCACGCCTTACCACTTGGCTATAGACCCACTTTTGAGTACATATTTATTGTACCGAATTAAAAGATAATTGTCAATCAAAATTATCACATCTACTCTATTTTATGCAAATACATCAATATATGAAACAAAAAAGTTGAAAAATTTCAACTTTATTTTGACATCTTCACAATTTCTAACTTATCTTCATGATGTACTAAATATAATGTAGCAGAATTCTGATATCCCATATCT
This sequence comes from uncultured Mycoplasmatota bacterium, assembly GCA_947643405.1. Taxonomy (GTDB): domain Bacteria; phylum Bacillota_I; class Bacilli_A; order RF39; family UBA660; genus MGBC102946. Next base: position 2,705 of record CANRVY010000018.1, read on the forward strand.
TCTTTATATGCAATTTTAAGATCTACCCGGTAACCATTTTTATCACTAGTATCTAAATAAACAATTTCCATTTGTTCTACATTTAAAACCGTCACTTCTGTTACTATAGGCAATTTTTGCTTTCGGTCACTGTACAAATTACTTTCTACATAATGATAAATTCCTTCTTTGGCATATTTTTCTACATCTTCTCGAAAGTCAGAATATACAAATTGAAGTCCCCCTACATCATTTTTGCTAATCTTATTATCCAAATTGAAGAAGTCAGCTAAAAATAGTTGACTTACTAAAGATGCATACTTTTCTTCATTTAGTGATTCTTCATTTAAAACTATTTTCAAATTTTTAAAAAGTTCTTTATAATAATCCGTTTCGTTTTCTGCTAATTCATAACCATGGCTCTCAATTTTCTCTTCAATTTTAGCTGCATTCTGTATTTTTTTAGGCTTTGAAGGCTTCAAATACAAATAACCTAAGATTATCAAAACGATAATCACTGCTATACTTATAATAATTCTTATTTTCCTATTCACCCTTTTTTTCTTTTTCATACCTATGCTCCTATCTATTGCCAATTCTTAATAACTCTTCTTCTAATGCTTTTTCTTGTGTCTTCTTGATCAAATCATAAACAATAATAGAATCTGAAATAGAAATCACTTCTTCAGCATGTTCACTATAATGATTCATATATTCAATACTAACAGGTTCTTCTGGTTTTAAATTATAATAAGCATCTCCTTGAGAATTATAATATATCTTATTCGTTAACCAATTCCCATCAGGGAAAACAACAACGTTTTCATCTACACTAAAAATATCATGTCCTAATGCATAAGGGCTATTAAATCCAAACATATTACCTAAAGTTGGTAAAACATCATACATTCCCATTACTTCGGTAATCTCTTCTTTATATTTGCTATCTTTTGTCCAAATAATAAATGGAACTTTCCTATTTAATTCTTCTTGATAAAAACCATATTCTTTATAGTTTGGATCATTTTTACTCAAAGTTGTATGTGTTTCTGGGTCAAAATTATAATAACGCTCAAATTCAGATTTTTTTAATTTCGCATCATGATCACCATAAATTACAAGAACTGTATTCTCAAGTAATCCTACCTCATCCATATCTTCTATAAACTGTCCTAATGCTTCATCTGCATAATGTGCAGATTTAATATAATTACCAAGTTTAGTCCCTTCTAAGAATGGAACACTAGCAATCTCTACTTCTCCTGTTTCTTCATTTACTTGTTCATATTTATAATCAACTTCAAAATCACTATAAGGTTTTCCTTTATCATTAAAGGGGGTATGATTACTAAGCATAATTAAAACTCCATAGAAATTTTTATTTTCTTCCTTTATTTTTGATATTTTTGGTACTGCTTGTCTAAAGAATGATTTGTCAGATAAACCAAGACCAATTTTTTCATCAATTTCAAAATCCTTTTTATAATTGAAAAAATAATCGTATCCTAAATTTGGATGCACAACATTTCTATTCCACATTGAACCATTGTTTCCATGCATACTAAAAGTATAATATCCTTGTTCTTTTAAAAGTTTTGGAATTGTAATGTACTCACGATCAAAATAATTAACAAATACAGTTCCGCTTGTGGTTGGCATTAATGATGTATTAAATGTAAATTCACTGTCACTGCTTGTCCCAACACTATCCTGTGCATAAAAATTTGAAAAATATAATCCCTCACTTGATAATTTATTTAATGTCGGAGTAACCTGTTCACCATTAAATTCTGCATTTATCAAAAAGTTTTGCATACTCTCTGCATGAATAACGATAACATTTTTTCCTTTAAATACATCTGTATATTTATTTTTAGTAGAAGTAGTATCTTTATTACTATAATATTCTCTAAATGCTTTTGCTTTTTCATCATATCCAAAAAGTGGACTAATTTGTGGACGAATACTTGCAACCAAATCATTTGCCTGATATGTATATAAACCATAGCGAGTCACGATAAATTCTCTATTCCATTGCTTTCCTAAACGACTGATATCAGTACTATTTAACATAGAAATAAAGAAACCAAGTGTAATTAAGCCTGCCACTAAAGTATTTAATGCTCTAATTTTTCCTTTTTCTACTTTTGATACCTTTATATAATAGTCCTTCTTTTTCAAAGCTTGATTTACAAAAATCATCGCTACTATTTGCCATAAATATGCAAAGTCTTTTAATTCCATGACATTTTGAACAACTGCATCTCCTACAGTTCGAAGTTGTAAAGCTGTAGTAACTAAAGATGCAGATACAAATGATATATAATTGGTATAATACATCGAATTGATAATACAAATTAAAGTAAAAAAGATAGACCATGAGAAAAAGTATTTAAACTGATTTTTCGGTTTAAAAAAATACCCTAATGCCCCAATTAATAATACAACACTTAGATCTGCCAAAACAGGTCTAAAATCAAAATAATTTTTTACAGTTAAAAAACGAAGTAATGTCGCATTTAATACAGAAGTGATAATAAATGTACTAAATAATATATTCGTTTTAACATAACTTACAGAGTTATTTCTTGCTTGCTTCAAATAATAAGAAGTTCGTTCTGCTACTTTCTTCAATTTATTTTCACCTCACATCAATCACTAAAAAGTATACCACGATTCCCTATATTTATCAAACTAACTACATACTTTTTAAAAGCTGGTTTACAAAAAAAGACCTTTCGGTCTATCTTGTATAGTTCTCTGCAATTGTAGAGCTATTCGTTAAAGCAGAATTTTTTAACAATTCAAACTCTGCCTGTACTCTCTCCAACCCCAGATACATAGTTGGATTATCCATCATATTTGGATTTGTTATCAACATACGTTCTATTTGGTCTAATTGCTCTAGAGTTAAATTTTTACCTGCTAAACTTTTTAAATAAGCACTTTCAATATTTGCCAACTGACTTTTTCCAGTTTCTGTTCTAGAAACATTGTAATTCATTAATCCTATCATAGCTCTATCCCCGCATCTATTAAACTTTTTGTTAATGTCATATAATCATTATTAAAAAAAGCATGTAGTAAAATATCATTTCCAATTGATATAGAAATTAAATTAGTAGCAACAATCTCATCAGAATGAACAAATTCCTCGGTTTCATTTCCAACCAAATAATTTGTTAAAATCTCAGTATATCCAATATTTAAAGCTTCAAATTGATGATTGAAATTAAAACCTGTATAGTTATCTTTAGCAGTAATAATAGATAACAATTCATACATTAAAATATGTCTTGCATCTACATCTTTCCCTAGTCTTTCTTCATTGATCATCAAAGTATTTAAAAGTGGGTCATATTTGGATACTTCTGATGATACATACTTGTTTAATAATTCAATCTTTAAAGTCTGTAATCTATTTTTTAAGTTTTCAAGTGATACTGTAGGAAACTGTTTATGAAAGATTGCAACAAGTTCTAAAAAATTCATCTTTAAGTCTTGTGTCAAATTTTGGTTTCCATTTAAAACTGCTTCAATTTCTTCTACCATATTATCACCATTATTATCATATCATAAAAATAATAAATGTCAAAGATTTTTCATATACAATTTAAATCATAAATTTGACAAGGTATAAAATATATTATATATTACTCTCAACAGAAAGGAAGAACTATATGAAATTATTTTTGCAAAACAATCGCAGACGTTACCGATGAGTACTTGTAAAACGATTAAAATAAATCGTAGATGCAAGTACTATTTGTGTTGCTTGTATCTGCGATAGGAAAATAATTTCAAGGAACCTATGCATATACAAGCATAGGTTTTTATTTTGAAAGGAGAATTTATGAAAAAAGAAATAATAAATACATTAGAATGGTTAATTAATTTTAAAAGTGTATCAGAAAATAAAAAAGAGACAGAAGCTCTACTTAATCAAATTGCTTCTAAAATGAATCCAAATTTAATTATAAAAAAACATTACTTTAATGGTTTTTCTTCACTTGTCATAGCTAATACAAAAGAAAAAAATTATGATGTTGTATTTTGTGTTCATATTGATGTGGTTCCATGCGAAAAATATCAATTTCAAAAAAAAGGCAATATTATTTATGGTAGAGGTGCAATTGACATGAAAGGTGCAGTTAGTGTTTGTATGACTTTATTAAATCATTTAAACACAGAAAAAAAAGTTGCCCTATTTATTACCAGTGACGAAGAAATCGATGGAAATTGTGCAAAACAGCTTGTAGATTTATACCCAAATATCAAATTAGCAATTGTTCCTGATGGTGGCTCTAACTTTAATTTAGTTATTGAAGAAAAAGGATTGTTACAACTAAAATTAGAGATTGAAACAATTGCTACTCATGCTTCTACACCATTTTTAGGAGAAAATGCAGTTACATGCTTATATGAGCTCTATAATAAAATTATAAAACAATATCCACTTCCAAAAAATGAGGATGATTATAGAACCTCTATTACATTAACAAAATTAGAAGGTGGAAATGCTTATAATCAAGTTCCTTCTCACGCCTCTATGATATTGGATATTCGGTATACAGTTAATGACAAGCCTGAAAATATTATAAAATTTATAAAAAAAGAAAATCCAAATACTCAAGTTACAACAATTGCACAAGGGTCTATTTTTACCACCAATACTAATAATGATAATATCATATCCTATATAAACAGTTGTAATGAAATTTTAGGATATAAACCTGAATTCAAAAAAATAACATCTACTTCAGATGCAATTTACTTTTGTGCTAAAAAAATTCCTACTATTATTATGAATCCAGTAGGTGGGTATCCACATTCTGAAAAAGAATATGTCACAGCTGATTCACTAGTTTCGCTATACCAAATATATGAACACTTTTTAAGTAAAGGAGAGATAAAATGAGTAATCAATTATATGATATGAAATTAATTCCCATGCCATATGGATACATTAAGCCAATTGACAAATTTGAAGATTTTGAAAAAGTAATCGATGTTTTTAAAGAACCACCATTTAGTGAACCATTAAGTTTAAAAGACAAACTAGAAGAATATAATGGATATTTAAAGAACGGACTAGCACTTGGATATTATACTGCTAGTGGAGAAATTATGGGATATGCAGGTATTATGCAAGAGGTAGAAGATATTCATAAACCATTTTTTAATCCAAATATTGGAATTCTTAACCCCTTTTATATTTATGGATTAGCAACAAGAAGTGGATATAGAGGGAAATATATGGTTTGTTCTTCATTAGTAAAAGTTATCAATGACCTTGCTATTACAAATAAAATTGATTTTATCTATTTAAGAATTTCTGCAGCTGGTTCTAAATCAGAACATCTCTGTTTAAGACTTGGATATGACAATTTATATCAAAATGGCAGCATTCCAGTCCAATCTTGTAGCTTTGTTAGAATTGATGGAAAAATGGAAACAGACGAAAGAAGATTCTTAATTAAACCAATTAGTCAAAAAGGACACATCTTTCTTTTTGAAACTGGTTCTATAAAACAGCCCTATGATAAAATAGCTGTTTATGAAAAAAATGAATAAGTTAAAACTGTTGATAAATAATCAACAGTTTCTTTAATATCTTCATACGTAGAAAATAAAAATTTATTCAAAAATTTGCGAATTTACTTACCAAGCAAATATGGATCACTTTCTGTTCCAATTCCACCTTTTATTTTTACATTAGAGTCAAGAATTACTACTGGGCGAGCTCCTGGTACAAAAAAATCCGCATTAGAAGTACCTGCTCTGCCATCTTTATTTATACTCCATACTAAATTTGATTCTCCACCCCAAAGTGTAAGTGTCCAATCTGACTTAATTGGAAGTAGCCAATTGCTATTCGAACAAACATTATTACTAATATTTAAATTTATATTTTCTGTACATTCGCCACTTCCTGAACCATAAGCAAAATCAATCATAGTCATCAGTCCAATAGAATCCAAAATTACATATGTACTATTCTTTTCTGCTTTCTCAAAATTCGATACTATATAATCACTACTTATACCTGCTAATTTCCATTTATCATTTAGCATCCATTCTTTTTGAACAGTTGAATTTATCCATTCTTCATTATTAAATACATCATTTTGTAATGCTGTATTTAAACTTGCTGGTCTCGTCCATACTTTTTTATCTGTATTATCCCATGCTATACCAGTACTATAATATTCTGTACTAATTAATTTTAAATTCTCATCTATTACTCCTATGATTCTCCATAGTTGCTTTTCACTACATGTCTCTTTATCTGTTCCAAAACATACATAGTTATTTGGATTACTTCCTGCATATCTTTTATTTCCACTTGTATCTGTTCTTATTATTCCATTTTCTCCTGCTGTTTCGGGTGTCATTATTTCCTCTGGATTTATCAATGCATTTTTTATTTTGAAAGTTCTTGTTAATGATGCGATTTCTTTATTCTCATATATCATACGACATTTTACATCATTTTCGCCTTCTTTTAATTCTTTAGTATTTGTTACTTCTTTATTTTCATCTGATAAATTAATACATGTTACAATTCCTTTTTGATTTCTAATATTATAATAACTTCCTGGTATCGCACTATCCAATCCTGATTCTATATAACTTAGTTTTATTCCCTCTTCTATCATTGGAGACTCAATTTTACATGTTTCTTTATTGTAATATATAATTTCTATACTTTCTTTGTCTTCTCTTTTTATTGCACACCATTTTTCATTATGAATAGACATTTCTATTTTTCCATTGCTTTTTACAATAATGGTTCCACCTTTTGGTCTAGTACCTTTATATTTTAATTCATTTTCTTCTTCCTCATATGAAAACACTTTATCTCCTAGTTCTTTATTGTCTATAATATTTTCTACATAATATAATCTTGCACTTTCCATAATCCCATATGCACTATTTTGAAATGCACTCTTTCTTGCTTTTTCTATAATATTTAGTACAGTTGGTATTGCAATTAAAGCTATCACAGTTAATATTACGATTACAGCCAATAATTCAATCAATGTAAATCCTTTCTCCTTGCACATTTTTCATTACCTTCCTATTAGTATTTATTATAACAATTTCTTTTTCTATCTCCTATTTTGTAACTAAACTACTACACTCATTCAAAAATAATATTTTTATAAAAAAAATAAGGATTTTGAGCTTCTAACTTAAAAATTATATGACCCTTCCTTATTTTTTTCACTTTTTTTTAATCTTTAAACGCCAGAATAATACAAATCTATTTTACAACAAATAAATTTTCTATTCTATAATAATTTGTTTTTTTGTTTCCTTCTTTTCTTCCTTTTTGTCTAAAGTAACTGTTAATATTCCATTTTGACAGCTTGCTTTAATAGAATCTTCATTCACATCACCTACATAAAAAGTTCTTTCTTTCTCACTCATAACTCGTTCTTTTCTAATATATTCATTTGTTTCTTCAAAAATATTTTCTTGTTTAACTGAAACAGTTAAATATCCATTTTCATAATCCACTTGAATATTTTCTTTTTCAATTCCTGGAACTTCAATTTTTAGATAATAAGTATTATCGTGCTCATAAATATCTGTTTTTAAATAATTAAATTCACCATTATTAAATCCTAATCCATTTCTAAAAAATCCATTTCCTAAATAGTTCATAATTATTCCTTTCTAACTTTCTACCTGTGTTCTTAAATGTTCAATCTTTATTTGTTCTTTTCCATCTATTGCTTCTTCAATAATCATTGCCTCAATATCTTCTTTAATAATTTTATCAAGTCTTCTAGCTCCAAATTCTTTAAAGTTACTCTTTTCTACAATTTCTGAAATCAGGGATTTATCATAAGTAATCTGATATCCTTTCTTTTGATAGCGTGTTTCTAATTTTTGTAATTTTCTCTCTGTGAGCCTTTCAATATCTTGTTGTTGTAATTTTTGAAATACTACGGTTTCATCTATGCGATTGATAAATGGAATACTAAAATGCTCTTTTAATTTTGAAAAAATGACATCCTCTTTTGGAGATTCAAAACCAATATGTATTTCCTCAAATCCAATATTAGAAGTCATAATGATAGTAACATTCCCAAAATGAACTGTGATTCCCCTAGAATCTTTAATTTTCCCTTCTTCTAACACTTGGAAAAATAAATTTAAAATCGAAGGATGTGCTCTTTCTATTTCATCCAAAATTAGAACAGAATATGGTTTATTTCTAATCTCTTCTAAAATATTTTTATGATCATCATAGCCAACATATCCTGGAGGCGCACCCACTAATTTACTAATAGAGTGTGCTTCAGCATATTCACTCATATCTAGTTTAATAATATTTTCTTTTCCTACTAATTCTTCTCCGAAAAGCTTAGAAAGAGCAGTTTTTCCTACTCCTGATGGTCCTACAAATAAAAGAGAAGTCCCTTTTTCTTCTTCTTTAAATCCTAACTTTAATCGTTTTGAAACTTGAACAATTTTATCCACTGCTTCATTTTGACCAAGAATTTCATTTTTAATATGACTTTCCAAATCTTTTATTGCTTTTTTATTTTCTTTTAAAAGCTCATACACTGGCACTTTGGTTTTGATATGAATCACTTCAGCAATATCTTCTTTGGTGACAATCTTATTATGTTTTTGTTTTAAAAGATTTAGTTCTAATTTATTCAAGTTATCCATTAAATGATTTTCTTTTTCTTTCCATTTGGAAGCTTCTTTAAATTCATTATTTAAAATTGCTTCATTCTTTTCTTTGATTGTATTTTGAAGAACTTTATTTAATTCATGATATTTTTTCAATTCCTTGCTTTCTTTTAAACTCACTTTAGCACAGACTTCATCTAAAATGTCGATTGCTTTATCTGGCTGATTTCGATTATGAATATATTTTTCACTGAATTCAATAATTAAATCAATCATTGATTCACTTATTTTCACAAAATGATATTGTTCATAGATAGCTTTTAATTTCATTAAAATATTTTTAACTACTTTTGTATCTGGAACTTCAATATAAATACTCTGAAATCTTCTATCAAGTGCTCCATCTGCTTCAATATACTTTTTATACTCTTCTGTTGTTGTAGCACCAATTAAACGCAACTTTCCTCTTGCAAGAGCTGGCTTAAAAATATTTGAAGCATCTATAGCTCCTTCTGCACCTCCTGCTCCTACTAATGTATGAATTTCATCAATGAACAAAATGATATTATCGCTGTTTTCAATTTCAGCCAACACCTTTCTCATTCTTTCTTCAAATTCACCACGATATTTTGTTCCTGCAACCATAGTAGCCATATCCAGACTAATAATACGCTTATTTTTTAAAGATGATGGAACTTCTCCAGAAGCAATTCTTCTACTAAGTTCTTCTACAATCGCAGTCTTACCTACTCCTGCGGATCCAATCAATAATGGATTATTTTTTGTTCTTCTAGAAAGTATTTCTAGTACTCTTTTTATTTCCACATCTCTTCCAATAACTGGGTCTAATTCACCATTGGTAGCTTTAGCTGTTAAATCAGTTCCAAGTTCTTCTAACATCATTTTATGACCTTTTTTATGTTTTGCACCTGTTGTTAATTTATAAGCGAATTCACTATATAAATCGTCAATATCAATATTCATTCCAAGTAGAATTCGAATAGCTACCCCTTCTCCTTCTTCTAAAAGACTTGCAAATAAATGCTCAATTGTAACTGTTCCATTATTATTTTCCTTGCTATCTATGATTGCGTTCTCCATTACTCGCTTTAAAAGTGGTGTATACAAAAACCAATTGCTTGCTATTTCACCTATTCCAACAATATCTATGAGTTCTAGTCGAAATGATTCATAATCTAAATGATATTCTTTTAGTTTTCTAGAAATCGGATTATCAGCTCTTAAAATGGCCAAAAGTAAATGTTCACTTCCAACATATGGATGCTTTAATTCTTTCATTTCGCTTTTCGCATTTATCAAAATTTGTCTTGCTTCTTCATTAAAGTTTCCAAACATAAAATCATCTCTTTTCCTTTCTTATATTGTTTCATTCCTTTCTTTTTTAAACATTCTTATATAAAATAAGAGCGGAAAAACAATAAACTTGTTCTTCTCCAAATACACTTGCTGATACACTAAACTTAATATCAACAATTTCTAATTCTTTTTCTTCTAAAAAATCATTGATTGCTTTTTCTAAATCTGTTTCATGGCTTTCATCAAATACTTTTACTTTCATATCATCACCATACTCATTTTAAAATATAAGAGAAGATAAATTTGTCGGATTACATAAGAGCAATAAAAAAATCGTAATTAGTACGATTTTACTTTTTTACTTTTACAGGAAAACTTTCTTCTTTCTGGACCTCTCCTGTAAATGCTAATGGAACAATTCTAGTAAATGGACCTGTTCCTTCTTTTTCTATAAACTGATTTAATAATTTAAAATTTCTATCATAATCAAAACTACGCGGTTCAAGACATAATCCATTATTAATGCCACCAAAATTCCAATAAGATTGATCAACACCAATTCCCAATGAAGTTCTCATTTGTCTTAAATATTCTAAAACATCTTTTGGAAGATATTGATTAAGACACCAATGGAGACCTATTTTTCTTCCTTCTAAAATTGCTACTGCTAGCTGTAAATTTCTACAATTCTCTGCTTGACCATAATAATTTTTCCAATTAACCGATTCAAATTTTTTTTGTGCTACATATTTTCTTCCTTCCAATAAAGCTCTTTCATAAGCATCTTGTGGGACCAATAAAATTTCTCTTTCTTGCCAAAAGTGTTCTTGAATTACTTCTATTTTTATTTCAGATATTAAAAAATCCCTTACCAAGTCTATTTCACCAATATTTCCAATGAATGCTGATTTTAATTCTAACTTGCTCATTTTCTACCTCCTATAATATATCCTAAAACTTTTTGAAACTCTTTTTGATATTCTTCTATGCTAGAATTGTTTGTTACCTCATAATCTGCAACCCTTCTAAATTCTGCTAATTCTTGCTTAATTTGAGAAAATCTTTCTCTAATCTGTTCAATAGAATCTCCTCTTTTTCTTAATCGCTCTTCTAATATATCTAAAGAAGAATCGATTAAAATGCAAGGCGCTCTATCTAACTTTTCTTTTAGCTGTAAAATGCCATCATACCCAATATCTTTAATGGCTATTTTACCACTTCTTATTATATCATCATAATCTGTTCTTAATATGCCATATTGATCTTGATGAAAATATTGATGTATCAATAATTGATCCTGTTCTTTTAAACAATTAAATTCAGGATGACTTACAAATACATATTCACTTTTTGGGTCACTTGGTCTAGATAATCTAGTAGTAACACTCCTTGGAAGTGTAAATATATCTGGATTTAAATTTCTAATGAGAGTGGATTTTCCAACACCACTTACTCCACAAACTACAATAAACATAATATGCCTCCAATATTTATTATTTAATCTTTAAGAATGTAAAACTTTCTTTTTTTTGTACTTCTCCAGTATAAGATACTGGAATAATTCTTGAAAAAGGACCTGTTCCCTCCTGAAGAATAAACGATTTCATAAGTTCTAATTGCTTTTTATAATCCAAACTTCTTGAAGCAAAACATAAGGCTCTATCAGTATCATAATAAGATTGTGTAACATTTACACCTAATACTTCTTCCATTTTTCTAGCATATGCATAAACATCTTCTGGAAGATATTGATTCGCACACCACAATACATTTCCTTTTCTTTTTCTGCGCAATATAGCATAAGCTAACTGAACATAGCCACATTCCAATGCAACATTATCTTGATTAATCCATTTCACATATGGAATATTATTTTCTACTACAAATTTTTGAACTTCTGGTAGTACTCTTTCATAATCATCTTGCGGAACATCAATCACACTATATCCACAACATTCACAATAAGACCACTCACGAAATATTTTGATATTCATGTCACCTGTTAAAAAGTTTCTGACTAATTTTTTACTATCTATTCCTGTCATAAATGCTGACTTTAATTCTAATTTACTCATTCCTAACACCCCTCAAAAACCTTTTTTATGAACGCTATTATAACAGAATAAAAGGTCTTTGGCAAATCCGCTCTGACTGACTGATTTGATTAGCAGCGTCCAACTGCACTTACTATTCTTTATATAAAATGATCTCATTATCCTAAAATGATAATTTGCTAGATTCAATAATTTTTAATTTCCATTAAATGAAAAAATCACATCATAATGCAATTTTCTATTTTTTGATTTTTACAAATGGTTTATCTAATACTTTTCCAGTACTTGAAAGTGGATACATTTCTTTAAATGGGCCCATTCCTTCAGACTCTACAAACTCTCTTAGTTTTTGAACTTTTTCTTCTTGATCAAGTCCTAGTGTAAATAAGCAAAATGCATTTTCACCAAAATGATTGAATTCTTTTTTCCAAAGATTAGGCACATCAATTGCATTTTTCACTCGTTTTAAATACGATAATACATCTTCAGGTCTTTGTCCAACTTGCATTGTTACACATGCAAGTATTGATTCTAATAATTCTACCGTTTCATCATAGTAATTTACCCACTCTACATCTTTTAATTCTTCTAGAAGAGCAAATTTTCTCCCTTCTATAATTGCTGTTTCATAATTTTTTTCAAAAACCGCAATAGAATCTCTTGTTAATTCTCCAGAAACATATACACTAGAAAAAACTGGTATTTTTATAGCTTTCGTAATATAATTCCTCATAAGTTTTAAAGACATTTTCCCATCAAAGACAAATGCATTTCTTAGTTTTATTTTGCTCATTTTATCCCTCCTGACATAGCTTTATTATAGCAAAAAAAATATCTATTACAATAAAAAAACTAATGATTTCTCACTAGTTTTGTCCCATTTGTTTTGCAACTTCTTCAGCAAAATTTTCTTCTCTTTTTTCCATTCCTTCGCCTACTTCAAAACGTACCATTTTTAAGATTTCTCCACCATTGTTTTTTACATATGTTCCAACACTGATATCACCATCTTTAATAAATGGTTGTTCTTCTAAACAAATTTCTTTATAGAATTTCTGAATTCTTCCTGCCACCATTTTTTCTGCGATTTCAGCTGGCTTTCCTTCATTGATAGCTTGTTCTTTTAAAACTTCTCTTTCTCTATCCAATTCCTCAGATGGTACTTCACTTGTTTTTACATAAGATGGTCTCATAGCTGCTGCATGCATTGCTACATCTTTTGCTACTTCTTCGTTAGCACCTTTTAAAACTGTTAATACTGCTATTTTGCCACCCATATGAATATAAGCTCCAAAATATTCTCCATCATTCTTTGTAATATGTTCAAATCTTCTAAAACTTAATTTTTCTCCAATTTTTGCTGTTTTGGCAACAATCAAATCATTAAGAGTTCCTTCGTTCATATTTAGTTCTAATGCTTCTTCTACTGTTGTAACATTACTTTTAATAACTGTTTTTAACGTCATATCTACTAAATTTTTAAATTCCTCATTTTTAGCAACAAAATCAGTTTCTGAATTAATTTCTACTACTGCAGCTTCATTTCCTTCTACTAATATTGCAGCAAGTCCTTCAGCAGCAATACGGTCAGCCTTTTTAGCTGCTTTTGAAATTCCCTTTTCTCTTAACCAATCAATAGAAGCATTTAAATCCCCATTATTGGCTTCTAATGCTTTTTTACAGTCCAGCATTCCTGCTCCTGTTTTTTCTCTTAGTTCTTTTACTAAACTAGCACTTATCATAATATCTCTCCTTTTTTATTAAAAAAGATAGTTTCTACTATAGAAACCATCTTTATAGTTTTATTTTAAAGCATCAAGTAATTCTGCTTTTTTCATTGTAGAATAACCTTTAATGTCTTTTGTTTTTGCCATTTCACGAAGTTCTGCTACTGTAAGAGTTGATAAATCATTTGATTTAACGGCTTTTTCTTCTTTTACTTCTACAGTTTCCTTCTTTTCTTCTTTTTTAGGTTCTACTTTTTCTGATGGTCTATGATTATTTTTTTCAAATGATTTACGTCCGTCTTTAAAGTCTTTTGGACGATTATTTTCAAATCTTCTTGGCTCTCTTTTCTTTACTGTTTCTAAAGCTCTTTGCATAATGTCATTTGCACTATCGTTTTTATGTTTTTCATCAGTTGTTACATAGTCAACTAATTTTCCTCCATTTGCTTCAACAATTGCGTTTGCCATTACACCAATAATTAGTTTTACTGCACGAATTGCATCATCATTTCCTGGAATTACATAGTCAACCATATCTGGATCACAGTTTGTATCTACAATACCAAACACTGGGATATTTAATTTTCTTGCTTCTCTAATTGCAATATCTTCTTTTGATGGATCTACGATAAACATAGCGCTTGGTAATTTATGCATTTCTCTAATTCCACATAAAAGTTTATTTAATTTATCATATTCTTTTCTAAGACCAATTACTTCTTTCTTTGGTAGTAAATCAAAAGTACCATCTTTTTCCATTTTCTCAATTTCTTCTAATCTTTTAACTCTTCTTCTAATTGTTTTGAAGTTTGTTAATGTACCACCAAGCCATCTTTCTGTTACATAATAAGAATCAGAACGAAGCGCTTCTTCTTTTGTAGCTTCACTAGCTTGTTTTCTAGTTCCTACAAATAAAACCTTTCCACCATTCTCAGCTATTTTCTTTAAAGCTGCATAAGCTTCTTCAATTTTTTTCGCTGTTTTTTGTAAGTCGATAATATAAATATCATCTCTTGAAGTATAAATATACTCTTTCATTTTTGGATTCCATCTCTTTGTTTGATGACCGAAATGTACCCCAGCTTCTAATAAATAACTCATTGACACTACTGCCATAATATTCCTCCTTTTGTTATTTCCTCCAACGACTCATCTTTTTACACCACCAATTTGGCACTAGGCATAAAAATCCTCGTTGTGTGTTTTAAAAAGCCACTATTATTATATCATAATCTTATTCAATTACAAGTTTTTTTAGTGCTTTATTTAAAATTTTTTTTGTGCAAATGATATATATTTTTTTATATTAAATATAAACTATTATGCTTTTATTTTTTCTTTTGACTTTTCAAGTGCTTTTGATTCAGCCATCAATGTATGCTCTGCTACTTCTACAACTCTTTTTATATCTGCTAATAATGTTTTCTTTTTCTTTCGTAAATTTTCCTTACTATCAGTTTTTAATTTAATCATAGTTCCTAGAAATGTTACTTCAGAACAAAAATAAACGAGTTTTTGCCTATCAATTTCTTTAGGAGCCAAACTAGCTTTCTTTTTTGCTTGATAACGAATGTTTAATTTTTCTACTTCATTTTTGTTTCTATATATAACTCCTTCTTTATCTAGAAAAATAGTGATGCAATGATGCTCTCCCATAACTGAAGAACTAATATACTCTTTCAAAGGAAATAGCCCATCACAAAAACTATCATCATCAAAAAAGCAATATTGTCCTAACCATTGTTGCTGTCTATTCCCATATATATCAATTACCATAATTTTTTTATTCCCTACTCTTATAGTTGAAAAGAAAGGAATTTCTACAACTGCTAATCCATCACCAAAATTACAAGCTTTCAGATATTGACATGGTATCACTTCTTTTCCTTTTTTGTCAATATATCCATATTGATATTTTCCTTTGGAAACAACTGATCTTCCATCATGAAATGAACCTACTGTTATATATTCTTTTGGGCATACTATATGAATACTTCCATCTGGTTTTATAAATTGATATTGTTTACTGTTAGTTGGCAAAGTAAGGGCTAACCCCTCACTAAAATCAGCCGCATACTCAAAACTACATGGTATCACTTCTTCTCCGTTTTGATTAATATATCCATAAAGATTATCTTTTGTTCTAACCAGAGCCAAACCATCATAGATTTCTCCAATATATGCATATTTATCCTCTTGATGATCCTTTATAATAATGTTTCCTATATTATAACTCATAATATTCCTCCTCGTATAATACTCTAAAGTTCTTCCTTTTATTTTATAATTTTTCCTTTTCCTTTTTGATTAATTTGTCCAAATAAACTAAAATTACGATAACTTGGATTGTCTGTTACTTCATCTAATACCACTAATCCAGAGGGTAAACTAATTCTATCATTTGCTTCGGTTGGTTCTACTTCTAATAAACAAAGATCTAAGTTTCTAAATACATCTAAAGTGAAATATTGATTGTTATGAACAAAAGAATAACGATCTTTTAAAATTGGTGTTTTAATACTATTAGCTGTTCTTCTTAAATACTCTTTTTCTTTCATATGACGCATTGTTTTCACTCTTACTTCTGGATCACTTGTATCTTTTTTATGAATTTCAAAGTACATTGAAGCGTTTTCATCACTCATTTTTCTAAAACAACATTCTTCGGCATCTTCTGTATATATTTGTTCAATTCTCATTTTTTTCACATTTGCCAAAGTTTCAAGAAATGATTCTACACTAGATGACTTCACTAGAAATTTCCTTTGTCTTTGAATTGGTACAGGAACGCCTAACTCTCTATGAATGTTCCTAACCACTTGATCCATTTTACTATTAAAGTCCTGATTATTTGCAATTACATGTAAATTTGGATGTCCTATCCAACAATTCAATGTTGTATCATCTAAATTACGTGCTTCTTCTACTGATTCACTTCTTGCTTCATTATTCTCCAATGTATAAAATTCCTCTGCTCCTTTTGCTGCTGTTACTAAGTGTAAAATAGCTTGATATCTTGTTAACAAATCAATTTCTTTTAACCCATATTCTTTTAATATTTGTTCAAAACCATCTTTATCAATATATGCCTTATTATCTAATACCCCTCTATCACAAACAAGCAAACATTTTGTATCTTCTGGTAATGTCATTGCAAAACTTTCATACATTGCTTCTTTATATAATTGATAGCCAACAATTCCTTTTTGAAATTGATAAGTTGGAATGGATAAAATCCCAAATGGTCGAGCTCCTCCATTTATTAGTTCAGTAGCGCTTTCTCCTATAATAAAGACTTTATAACCTTTTTCAGTAAACTCTTTTTCAATTCTTTGAAGTGCTGTCGTTTTTCCTGCACAAGGTCCTCCTGTTAATACAATTTTTGTAATTTGACTCATTATTCTCTACGCTCCTTTGGATCATATATTTTTTTTAAAACTTTCTGTTTTGGGTCTAGTTCATGAAGTGAAGCATGAGTAACTCCAAAACGCTTTTTGTCATTTGATAACGATTCATGATTTAAATGAAAATAATACATATTAATTGGGCCACGGTGTGTAACAATTAGGCATTTTTCTAAACCCAGTAACCATTCTAATACCTCTTTTTGTCGTCTGTATAAATCTAACATAGATTCTCCCTTTGGATAGCTTGCATAGATTCCAACATTTTCCATATAATCTGGATATAATTGTTCTGCTTGTTCTTTTGGCATGCCAGTCAAAAGTCCTTTATCTAATTCTCTTAAACAAGGTTGTAACTCAATTGGAATATGATATGCATCTGATACAAGCCGAGCCGTTTCAACAGCTCTTTTGATATCACTGCTATAAATTCTATCAAATACAATTTGGGACTCTTCCATAAATTCTATTGTCCTTTTAACTTGTTCAATTCCCTCTTCTACTAGTTCTACATTACTCCATCCCCCTATAAAACGTTCATCGTCTAAGCCATGTCTTAAAAGATAATTCATATTTTTCTCCTTATCATATGTCTTTTTGACACTTATTTATTTGTTAAAGAAATGCATTTATTATGCACTTTCTACTCGCTTATATTTTGGTGGCTTTATGACAAATTGTTTTGGCTTTCCCCCAAAATCTAACACTCTATCTTTATCATATACTTCTTTTAAATAATGCTCCCCACAAAGTGGTACATACTCAATTTTACTATCACTACCATCAATGACAACTTCTGGTCCCTCCAACACAAATTCCCCATTTACCTTTCTCCCTTGAAATTTTGCTTTTGAGCCACATCCTTTGATTCCACATATATTAATTAATTCTTCAATATGATCTGCCCATCGCATTAATGGATTACTCCCAGTAAAAAATTCGGCTTTAAAAGTGGTTCTCAAACTATAACATATTACAGGAATATCATAATATTTGGTAATACGATAAAGATCGATCACTTGCTCTTCATTTAAAAACTCAGCTTCATCTACAAGTACACATGCAATTCCTCTTTCTTTCCATATTTCTCCATAAGGCAATAATCTTTCACTCTCACCAATTAAAAATTCAACTTTTCTATCTTTACCAAGTCTAGAAACAACCGTATCCTCTCCCTTTGTATCTTTTACTGATTTTATTACAATTACTGGTAACCCATTTTCTTCATAGTTGTGCGCTACTTGTAAAAGCGCTGTTGTTTTTCCGCAATTCATTGCTCCATATCTAAAACTTAAACTTGCCATACTTCCTCCTTTATATGTGTTCACTTTACACTTTTTAGATGTTTAAAAAAGCATATTCTTTAAAATACCTTTTTTTCTTCTATTTTCTTTTTGAAGCGATATTGTTTAGCAGGCTTTTTACCTTCAAATTTTGCTGTTTCTCCTGTATCTTCAATCAAATCTAAACTAAGCATTTTTTTTCTAAAATTTCTACGATCTAATTTCATTCCTAATATTGCTTCATATACTTTCTGAAGTTCAGGAAGTGAAAAAACTCCTGGAAACAAGGATTTTAAAATTGTAGACGAAACTATTTTTTTCTGAAGTTCTTTTAACGCTTCTACCAATATTTCATTATGATCATACCCAAGCGGTGGAACTTTATCTATTGGAAACCAATCAGCATTAGATGTCCTAAGTGTTTCTCTTAATACTTCTACTCGTTTACTATCAATTACCCCAATATAGGAAACTGCCACCATTCTCATAATTGGAGAACGATCAACACGTCCAAATACTCCAAATTGATAAATTTCAATATTTTTGATTCCCGTTTTTTCTGAGATTTCTCTTTTGGCGCCTTCCATTAAATCTTCATTGTTATAAAGCGCTCCACCAGTCAAAATCCAGTCTCCCAAGAAAGGTTCGTTTTTTCTTTTGACCAACAATACTTTTGTAATTCCCTGCTCAACTGTAAAAATGGCAGTAATAACATGAATTCCTTGATTTTTATAAAGCTTATCTTTTACATTCATTCTACCACCTATTTTCATTATAAGCGTAATAACAACACTTGTCAATATGAAGTTGACAATTTTTATAAAATTGTTTACAATAACCTTCCAAAGGACTGATATTATATGATGATATATGATTGTTTTTATGTTAGTTTAGCAACTTTATTAGACCCTGAAAACTATTTTCAAGAATTTAAATATGCAAGAAAAATACTTAAATATTTAAAAGATACATATCCTGAATTAGAAGAAAATATATGGAAAGAATATGTTTTAGCAAGTTATGAACTCCATCGTGACCATCTTTCTATTCAAGGAAGATTACACTATATAAAAGGAATCATATTTTGCGAAAATTATCCTGAATATATAGAAGATGTTTTAATAGAACAAAGAAGAAGGATTTTAGAATATAGAAGTATTAATGGAAATCCTTCCAAGCATGTAAAACTTGCAATCACCGAATTTACCTATCAACAATTTATAGAGCAATTAGAAGAAGATAGCAAACTTTTATTATTTACACCGCCTGCTTCTTTAATTCCACAATAAAAGAGAAATTAGTGTGTTAGTTTCTCTTTTACTTTTTTACTTACTAAACTCATATCAGTTTTTCCTTTTAACTTAGGCGTTAACATTCCCATGATTTTTCCCATATCTGATGGAGCCCCTGGATTTATAATACCAAAAACTTCTTCAATAATAGAATCTACTTCTTCTTCACTCAATTGCTCTGGCATATAACGTGATAATATATCAATTTCACTTTGGGTTTTCTCAATTAGATCAGTTCTATTTCCTTTTTCAAATTCGGCAATAGATTCTTTTCTCGTTTTTATTTCACGACTTAAAATACTAATTACTTCTTCATCCGTCAATGGATGTTTTGCCTTAATTTCTTCTAATTGCATAGCTCCCTTTACCATACGAATTACAGTTAACAATTCCTTGTCTTGTTCCTTCATAGCTTGCTTTAAATCTTCTAAAATTCTTTCCCTCATTATAATTCTCCTTTCGAAAAAAAGCCTGACAGGCTTAATTATAATTTCTTTCTCTACGACGGCTATTTCTGATCGCTTCTTTTTTGGCCTTTCTTCTTCTTACGCCTGGTTTCATATACCCTTCTTGTCTTTCACGTAAATTTTTTAGGAGGCCATCCTTAACGTTTTTTTGTTTCATTGTTCTAATTGCACCATCAACATTTCCGTTTCGAACGATTACTTTTGTCATTTAGATTCCCTCCCTTCTTGGCTAAGTTCATTATAACACTTAAAGATTAAGATTTCAACTATAAAAGCTAGAAAAAGAAAGCATTTCGACAAAAATCGTTAGAATCAGAAAAAAGCACCAAAGTGCTTTTAATAAATACGAATAATGGTTCCTATAATTCTACCTGTTTTTAATATCATTTCTACTATATTAGCAAGGAATGGTACTATAAGCGGTATTCCTGCAATTACTAACACTGGTATAATTACCTTCTCTAACTTTTTTATAGTGGACATAATATATTTTCCTTAGATCTACGAAATGCAGAGCCTAGACTTCTTCCTAAATCTAATAATACATCAATTCCTCTTACTAGCGCATTAATAAATGTTCCTGTAATACTAACGCCTCCCATTATTCCATTCATTTTTTCTAAGTTTAATTCTTTCATTTTCTGTCTCCTCTCTACTTATTGCATTTAAGTGGTCTAAAAAAACCATCAATTACTCCGATAATAAATATTGCTCCTGCAACAATAACAAGTCCTACTCCTAAACTAATTCCGCCACCTCCTTGAATTTTATTTAACTTTTCAGTTTGTATTTGCTTCATTTTTCATTCCTTTCTTCCATTTCTGGCTAAATTCTTTCCAAATACTCATATCTTTTATTTTCACTCGAATTATCACGATATTATTTTCAACTAATAGTTTTTGAGATATTGATACTTTAATTTCAGCTTTTATCATTTGATTTCCAGAAATAAACTCAGGATTAGGTTCTACACTGATCAACTTCATATCTTTATTTTTTACAATCGCATTTTCAAATTCCTCTATTTTAGAAAATGGCACCATCATAGTTACTATATTTTTATTATTTTCATTAACCATACCATAAAAAGTCTCATAAACTGGATAATGATAACAAAATATCAAAGATAATAACAAAATAGAACAAATAATCAACACAGAAACGCTTTTCTTAATTCCTTTTGGATATTGGGTTTCTAATATCCAATTTTGATCTTTCCATACACTTTTATTCATGTTTGCTCACATCCTCTAATACACTGCCATTTTGGATTTCAATTTTTTGATCAAACAAATCTAAATTATCCAATCGGTGAGATACCATAATAATTGTTTTGTTTGGATATTTTTTGAAAATTTGTTTTAAAATCCTTCTTTCCATATTACTATCAATTTGGCTTGTTGCTTCATCTAATAATAAAACGTTAAATGGCAATAAAAGTGTACGTGCTAAAATAATTCTTTGCCTTTCTCCACCAGAAAGGTTTGCTCCATTTTCTTCTAAAACAAAACGATGTCCTAATGGATTTTTAGAAAGAATGGAATCTACTTCTACTATTTTTAAAACTTCTTGATAATTGGAATTTGGTTCTTTTCCGAGTAGAATATTTTCATAAATAGGGCCTGTCCATAACTGTTCTTTCATAGATATATATAGAATGTTATTTTTTATAACATCTTCTTTATATTCTCTAATATCAATTCCATCTAAAAAAATAGTATTTTCTGGGGCTTCATAATATTTCATCAATAATTTTAAAATGGTACTTTTTCCATTTCCACTTTCTCCAATAAGTAGCACTTTACTTCCACTTTTAATCTGAAAAGAAAGCTTTTTTAAAATAGGATGTTCAAAATAAGAAAATGTTAAATTTTCAATTTTAATATTTCCCTTTAAATCTTCCATATAAATTCCTAGCTCTTTTGTTTCCAAAAATAAGTTAGAAAGTCGTTTCCACGATACTTTCACTTTTTTAAAATCTTCTCCTAATTTTAGTAAGTTTCTAACTGGTTCTATAAAATACATAAATAATGAATGAAATAATAGCAGCGAGGAAATCGTCATTTCGTCTTTCGCTACTAAATAAATCCCTAAAGCTAAGAATGCTAATACAGAAAATTCATATAAAGATTGTCCTAATATTCCAGATTCATTTTGAATACATTCTAATGATTTTACTCCTTCCGTATAGTCCATATATCGTTTCATCATTTCTTTCTTGGCGTGTCCCTTCAAATGACTACCAAATATCGTTTCATAACCCCCTAAAGTTTCAACCATATAAGAAGTAACAAGCGAATGATTTTCCTCTACTTCTTCCACTTTTGAAGCAATTCGCCTTTGATAAATCAGGAATAAAACAATATAGAAGAATAAAGTAAAAAGAGATATCAAAAATAATTTACTACTGATGAAGTATAAAACAATACCACTCATAAATAAAAGAGGCAAATCCATCAAAGATGATAACGTAAGAGTTGCTAAAAAGGATCTAATTACCCCTATATCTCCTATTCTAGAAATAATTTCTCCTGTGGTTCTGTTTTTAAAGTATCGATAAGGAAGATGAAGTATTTCTCCAATAATAAGATGCATAAATTTAAAATCAATTTTCTCATAAATATGAAAGAAAACTTTATTTCTAATAAAACTACTTCCATTTTTTAAAATTAAAAAAGATACATAAAGTAAAATAGAGCATAAAAGATAAGTCATTTCATCATGTATATTTAAAAGTGATACAAAATGTTCTAACATAAAAGAAAATAAAATAGAAAAAACAGTTATAAAAGCAGATAAACAAATCATAGTTAAAAAAGGCTTTTTTTCCTTCTTCAGCAAAGTAAAAAATTGTTTTTTTAAAATATGATTGGGATTTTTATATAAAATTGGTACTTTAGGATAAAAGGTTAAGATAACATGTTGCCATATTTGTTCAAATTCTTTCAAATTCATTTTCTGAATTCCTTTGGCTGGATCTCCTATGATCAAATATCTCTTTTTCATATTGATTTCATAAATGACAATATAATGATAATAACGCTTTTCTAATAAAACGTGTGCAATGCAAGGTAATATAATTGTTTCTCTTTGAAATTCCTCAAAACTCCCTTCAATTCCTCTTGCTTCAAACCCACATTTTCTCGCAACTTCTATAATCCTAGCAGCACTCACTCCATCTTTGCTCACACCTAAATTATCTTTTAATTCTTCATAAGGAACATATCCTTGATAATATTGAATAATCATAGAAAGACAAGCAGCACCACAATCTTTATGATCTTCCTGCAATTCAATTGGATATTTATGCATAACTTCTACCTCCTCACCCATAAGATACAACAAAAAAAAACGAATATCCTAACTCGTTTTTAAAATTTCAATATTTTTATATTTTTTTTCCCATATGTTCGCATCTTTAAAAGCGAAAAGTCAGTATCATCAAATTGTTCTTCCTCATATTCACATACAACAATTGCACCTTTTTCTAAAAAGTTGTTCTTTTTTAAATATTGAAGAGTTGGTCCAATTAGTTGTTTATGATAAGGAGGATCTAGAAAGACCAAGTTAAATTTTTGTTTTATATGATCATGTAACTTAAATGCATCTGCATGAATAATAGTGATAGACTTCATTCCTTTGGTATTTTCTTTGATTGTATCAATTGCTACTTTACTTTGGTCTACCAATGTAACATGATTTGCGCCATTACTAAGTGCTTCGATCCCTAAGGATCCACTCCCAGCATACAAATCCAAACAATTTAAACCTTTAATGTCATTTTGAATCATTGCAAATAAAGATTCCTTTACTCGATCCATTGTAGGTCTTGTTCCATCAATATCAAATCCTTTTAAATTACGTCCTTTATAAATTCCACTAATAATTCTCAAACTTCCTCACTTCTTTCGTATACTATTACAATTTTTGGGAATGAATAATAACGTGAGCAATCACACATATTATTACTCCCCTTTAAGAGCGAATTCGCTCTTTTTATTTTAAAGTTCCCATAATGGATTCAATCATCTCTAATGTTTCTAATGCCTTATTAATTTTATCAGATGGGCGCAATTTATAATTTGCTTTTACTTCCTCTTCAAACGTTCTAATCATTCCTGGCTCACGATTTAGAATTTTATACCAATTAGAGTTCTCTCTAATATATTTACTAAAATAAGGGTTATTCTTGAGCGCAAATTGTATTTCTAGTGTCATTAATCTTCGAAATGCTTATAAAGCGGCCGAGGCTTATATTCAGTCTTGGTCTCTTCTTTGGTATCTTTACCAGTCAAATCTTGTACAACACTCAAAACCCTTTGAATACTACTAACTCCATTTTGAACACTATCCAAATCAATATTTTTTAAAAGTCCCATTAAGTCTGTCAAAGATGCCATTCCTGCAACTGGAGCTACTACTTCAGCAACTCCCAGATAAGGTTTCCAAGTCGTCTCATCTTCTCCATACAAGTCATAAAGCTCATAGAACTTCTGCCAACTCATCTCACCACTTTTTGTATATTTAATTAGTTTTGGATTCTTTTTTACAAATCCTTTAAAATCTTCTATGTTTGCCATGATAACCACCTATAAATAATATATGTGATTATTTTTTTTTATTTCCTATTAGACTATTTAAATGAATAAAACTTAAAAATCGGTTCTAATTTCAAATAGAACAACTTGATCATGGTAAATTCCAAGTGGAATATCATATACCGCACACTCCAAAATAATATCTAATAAACCATGTTCTACAATATACTTGTATAAAATATCAAATCCAGGAATTTCATTTAAAATCTTATCAAATAAATCTGTTTTTAAATTAAAGTCTGGAAGATTTTCATCTTCTCTTCCACTATAATCTTCATTTTTGTATGCAATCATCCAAACATCTCCATTTGAAGATATCATAATATCACCATTCAATAACAAATGATTTAAAAAATTGCTGGAACTGACATTAATAGAAAAAATATCAAAATTCTTTGAAAATTCAATGACTTCTTCTTTTGGAACATTGATTTTGCTTTTTATATGACCAACCTTTGATTTGCTTCTAACAGCATAATACTGATAGGGATACCGATCTAAAAATTCTTGAATTCTTACTTCTTCTCCTTCATGAAACAATTCTTCTTCGAATTGATTAAGCTTTAATTCTTTTATTTTCTGAATACTTTCTAATTTATTTTTAATTTTCATATATTAATTCCTCTACATTTTTATTTATTATATCATGTTATTAAAAAAAAAACAGCTAACAATTGTTAACTATTTTTGATTTTCATAAAGTAAACCTTTGGCATATTTCCAAGCTAAAATACGTGTTACTCTATCATTAATAACATCTTCACTAAGTTTATTATTCTCTACTGCACTTTTTACTTCTTTGATACTCTCTTCATAATCTGTCACAATTAATAAATCATTTCCAGCAAGAAGTGCTTTTACTACTTTTTTATCAATATCTTTGGTTGCACCCATTGATAAATCATCTGTAATAATGACTCCAGTAAAATTTAAGTCTTCTCTTAATATATTATGAATTGGAATTGATAACGAGGCTGGATTTGATGAATCGATATTTGTTACTGTATTATGACTAACAAGAACTGCTTCTGCTCCTGCTTCGATTCCTGCTCTAAATGGTGGGATATCATTTTTTAAAATACTATCATAAGTTCTTGAATCTGTTACACT
This sequence comes from uncultured Mycoplasmatota bacterium, assembly GCA_947643405.1. GTDB lineage: Bacteria > Bacillota_I > Bacilli_A > RF39 > UBA660 > MGBC102946. Next base: position 28,588 of record CANRVY010000018.1, read on the forward strand.
GCCTGTATGTGTATCTGGATTATTTCCATATCCTGGAAAATGTTTTAATGTATAAGAGACAGTTCCCCCTTTACTAGCTTTAATAACTGTTTCTGCAAATTTAGAAGTAGTTGATGTATCTTCCCCTAATGACCTAGAATACATATAATCAGATGGCGTTGTAGAGACATCCACAACAGGCGCTAAATTTAAATTTATGCCTAAATTTGCAAGTAATAAACTTTTTTCTACAGTATCCTCTTTGATTCTTTCTAATCCACCATCTCCATATAATTCACTAGGAGATAAAAATGGAGTATCTCTTAAATTTTTGTTGCTACTGACTCTAACAACGCTTCCTCCTTCTTCATCTACTGCTATTAAAAGGGGAATTTTGGAAGCTGCTTGCACTTCTTTAATCATAGAAATTACTTCATTTTTTGTTTTTCCTTGAAAATCGCGTGCAAATAATACATATCCTCCAAAACCATTTTGTTTTGCGACATTAGCAGCATCTTTATCAGGAAAACGAACTAAAAACAACTGTCCTATTTTCTCATCTAATGACATTGTTTCCAATTTTTTTTCTGCAAATGTATAGTAATCTTTAAAAATTCCATCTTTTGATTCTGTTTTCTTATTTGTTGATGATCTTGCATAATCTTTAATCTCTATATCTTGTATATCTTTGTTTGGATCTAGTAATCCAGTATAACTAATGACTACATCATCCCCAATTTCTAAAATGAAGTCTTCTAGTTTAAATTTATAGACCACATCATTATCATCTTGTACAATTACATAATCCTCATTTGTCATTAGAACTCTTCCATTTACTTGCTTTAAAGTTTCTTCTTTATTACTAATACAAAAATATGTAATTGTTCCAATGAGTAAAACAAGTGCTAAAGAAAGTCCTATCCATATTTCTTTTTTCACAAACTCATTCCTTTCTACTCTTTATTAAAAGTATATTCTGAATTTCTTTTTTCATGCAGAGAATAGGAAAAAGATATTAGAAACCTAATATCTATACTGTAAAGTCATCTAAGAAATCATGAATTGTCATAATCTTTTCGTCTACTTTTTCCAAATCGATTATTTCTTCTTGCTGTTTTTCAATCTCTTTTTCAGTTAATTTATCTTTTCTCTTCAAACTAGACATGATAAATACTTCTGCTATTTTTTCTCTTGTAATCGTGCTACCTGTAGAATATCGATCTGCAATTGGTAATTCTGTTATTTTAAATGGATTAATCTCTGATCTTGTCTTAATTCCCATTATAGTATGTCCTTCTACAATAAACGCATTCATAATTTCATAAGGATTCGTTTTCACATCACGGATAGCAAGTACTCCCCTCCTTGCTCGAGCTGTTTTTTCAAACTCAGAGATTTTTACTCTTTTTCCTGTATTCTTTGTAGTAAAGATTGTAATATATGGAATATTATCATCAAATAAAAGCCCAGTTCTCACTTCATCTTCTTTTAAAGTAATTGCTTTTACCCCACTTGATTTAAGCCCAGTTACTGGAATCTCATCAGTATTATAACGAAGTCCATATCCTCTTTTGGTAATGACAAAAACTTCTCCGCCTTGATGATCAGCTACACTGACAATTCTATCGCTTCCTTTTAATTTCATTGCAGTCATAGGTTTTGAATAACGCTGTACTTTAAAGTCTGATAATTTTGTTCGTTTTACCATTCCCTCTTTTGAAAACATTGTAATATAACTGTTTTCATCAAAGTTATAAACAGGAACACTCGCAACAACAGTTTCACCTGCTTCTATCTTTATAATATTGCTGATATGTTTTCCAAGTTCTTTCCATTTCAAATCTGGAAGCTCATGAACTGGGATATATAAATAATTTCCTAAATCTGTAAATACTAAAATGGTATCTAAAGTATTCATTTCATAAATTCCTAGTGGATAGTCTCCTTCTTTTAAAGCCGTTTCATCTTCACTAGCACTATAACTTCTAGTAGTTACTCGCTTGACATACCCCTCTTTTGTTACAACAACAATACAATCTTCTTTTGGTATCATTGACGTTGTATCTATTTTGATTTCAACAAGTTCATCTTCAATCTGCGTTTTTCTAGGAACTGCATACTCTTTTTTTATGGTCCTAAGTTCTTCTTTCATAACATTTTTTAGTTTATTTTCATCACTCAAAATTGCTTCTAATCCTTTTACAATAAGTTCTAACCGTTTATATTCTTCTTCTAATTCTGTAACGTCTGTATTGGTTAAACGATATAGTTGTAGCTTTACAATAGCATCTGCCTGAAGTTCACTAAAGCCAAATTTCTTAACCAAATTGATCACTGCATCACTTTTATCTTTACTAGAACGAATTGTTGCTATCACTTCATCTAAAATTGACATCATTTTTAAGAAACCTTCTACAATATGCATTCTTGCTTTCGCTGTTTCTAAATCAAATTTCGTTCTTTTCTCAATAACTTCTTTTAGATGGGCAATATAAGCATCTAATATTTCTAAAATCCCTAAAGTCATTGGCCTTCTATTTACAATTGCTACCATATTAAAGTTATATGATACTTGTAAATCAGTATTTTTTAATAAATAATTAATAATTAAATCTTGATTTGCGTCTTTCTTTAAATCAATAACAATGGTTTCTGGATGTTCCAAATCTGATTCATCACGCACTTCTGATATTCCTTCTATTTTTTTATCAATACGAATATCATCAATTTTCTTAACCAAAGCTGCTTTATTTACTTCATAAGGAATTTCACTGATCACAATTTGATCTTTTCCTTTGTTTTTTACAAATTCATATTTGGACTGTACCATAATACGTCCTCTACCAGTTGTATAGGCATCTAATAAACCATTTTTACCTCTTGCAATTCCACCAGTCGGAAAATCTGGTCCTTTTACAATTTCTAAAATTGTTTCTAAATGACAATTTGGACTATCGATTCTTTTTACTGTTGCATCTATAATTTCTCCTAAGTTGTGAGGAGGTATATTGGTTGCATACCCCGCACTGATTCCATTAGAACCGTTGACAAGTAAATTTGGAAATTTTGCGGGTAAAACTGTTGGCTCTTTTAAAGTGTCATCATAATTAGGCGCCCAAACAATGGTTTCTTTATCTAAATCCTTTAATAATTCATTACTGATCTTTGCTAGCCTTGCTTCTGTATAACGCATAGCTGCTGCTCCATCTCCATCCATGGAACCATTATTTCCATGCATATCAACATAAATTGTATTTTGCTTCCACCACTGGCTCATACGTACAAGTGCTTCGTAAATGCTGGAGTCTCCATGTGGGTGATAAAAACCCATAACATTTCCGACAGTTTTGGCTGATTTTTTATATCCTTTGTCATAGGTGTTGTGGTCTCTATACATCGCGTATAGTATTCTTCTTTGAACTGGTTTTAATCCGTCTCTTACATCTGGTAAGGCACGGTCTTGAATAATGGCTTTGGCATAACTACCAAAACGTTCTCCCATGATTTCTTCTAAGGAGTAATCATATATTCTCTTTATTATTTCTTCCATGGTATTTCCCCCTAAATTTGATAGTTATCTTCTAATGAAAATTCTACGTTTTCATTAATCCATTCTTTTCGTGGTTCTACTTTATCTCCCATTAAAACACTGACTCTTTTTTCAGCGAGTGCGACATCTGTAATGTTGACTTTGACAAGGCTTCTTGTTTCTGGGTTCATGGTTGTTTCCCATAGTTGGTCTGCATTCATTTCTCCAAGCCCTTTGTATCTTTGCGTTTCTAATTTTATTTTACTTTTGCTTAAGATTTCGCTTCTTTCTTCATCTGTCCAAGCATAGTGAACGGTTTTTCCATTAAAGAGTTTATAAAGTGGTGGCATTGCAATATAAACTTTTCCAGCTTCTATTAATGGTTTCATATAACGATAGAAGAAAGTTAAAAGTAGTATTTGAATATGTGCTCCATCTACATCAGCATCACTCATGATGATAATTTTATCATAGTTAGAGTCTTCTACTTCAAAGTCACTTCCTACTCCAGCTCCAATAGTATGAATCATCGTATTAATTTCTTCATTTTTCCATATTTCTTCTAATCTAGCTTTTTCTGTATTGAGTACTTTTCCTCGGAGAGGTAAAATTGCTTGAAATTTTCTATCTCTTCCTTGTTTCGCACTTCCTCCCGCAGAATCTCCTTCGACTAAGAAAAGCTCATTTTTCTTAGGATTTTTCACTTGTGCAGGTGTAAGCTTTCCTGATAAAGCACGTTCTTTTTTGTTTTTATCTTTTCCTGCTCTGGCTTCATCTCTGGCCTTTCTAGCTGCCTCTCTTACCATTTTGCTTTTTACCATTTTGTCTAAAATTTTAGTAGCAATAGCCTTGTTTTCTTCTAAGAAAAATTGAAGTTTTTCACTCACTACATTATCGACTGCATTTCTAGCTTCTGGTGTTCCTAATTTTCCTTTCGTCTGCCCTTCAAATTGTAATAAGTCTTCTGGTATTTTAAGACTTACAATAGCAGTTAATCCTTCTCTTGTATCTGCTCCCTCTAAATTTTTGTCTTTTGGTTTTAAATATCCGTTTGTCCTAGCGTAATCATTAAAAACTCTGGTTAAAGCAGATTTAAAACCTACTTCATGAGTTCCTCCATCACTAGTTTTGACATTGTTTACAAAAGAAATAATATTTTCAGAATAGGTGTCTGTGTATTGAAAAGCTACATCTACTTCTATCTTATCTTTCATTCCTTCAAAACGAACAGCTTCATGTAAAGGCGATTTGTCTTCATTTACATATTCTACAAACGCTTTCAAACCATTGTCATAATGAAAAATATCTCTTTTTTTATCTTCTTCATCGATTACTTCTATGGTAAGCCCTTTCAGCAAAAAGGCACTTTCTTGCATTCTTTCACATACTGTTGTATAAGAAAAATTCGTTGTTGAGAAGATTTCGGCATCTGGCATAAAATGAACTTTGGTTCCTGTTTTGCTTGTTTTTTCTAGTTTTTTTAGTGGAACATCCAATTGTCCTCCGTCTTTAAAACGAATAAAATGCTCATAGCCATCTCTCTTAATGGTTACTTCCATCCATGAAGAAAGCGCATTTACTACACTCGCTCCTACTCCATGTAGTCCTCCAGATACTTTATATCCACCTTCTTCAAATTTTCCGCCTGCATGTAATACTGTATAGATTACCTCTGGTGTACTTTTCCCACTTGTATGTGTTCCAACTGGTACTCCACGACCTTCATCTTCTACACTAACACTATGATCTGCATGTAAGGTAATTTTTATTTTATTTCCATATCCATTGATTACTTCATCTATTCCATTATCAACGATTTCCCATACAAGATGATGTAGTCCTCTTTTATCTGTTGAACCAATATACATTCCAGGTCGCTTTCTAACAGCTTCCAGTCCCTCTAATATTTTTATGGAACTTTCATCATATTTCACCATAAATCTGCCCCCAACCTATTTTTCTATTATCATTCTTATTCATTATACCAAATTTTTTTATTTGTTGTAAAGAAATTTTTGAATTTGATATCAATTTTCCCCTTATAAATAAAAGGATTCGTATCATTTAATTTTAATTCAAATTTTATAAAACAAAAATATATCAAACCCATGATATATTTCAGACTGTTGACAAATAATTTTTTGTGAACAGTCTTTTAAAATTATAAAT
>CANRVY010000019.1 GCA_947643405.1 uncultured Mycoplasmatota bacterium
CTGTATTTCCAGTTGGTCCTGTATTTCCAGTGGAACCAGTATTGCCTGTCGATCCCGTTGAACCAGTTGAACCAGTGGACCCTGTTGATCCAGTGGACCCTGTTGATCCCGTTGGCCCTGTTCCAGTCGATCCCGTTGGTCCTGTTATATCTTTATTATTATCATTGTCATCTTTTGTTGGTTGAACAATCTTCTTATATTCACACCCCTCATGAATACACGGATATTCAATGGAACCATCCTTCTGAGTAATTCCCTTATTACTTAATACATGCTTTGCTGTTTCCTTATTTCCACATTCAGAACATACAATATACTCATAATCTTTATCATAACTATCAATTACTTTTTCACAATCATCTAATAATACTGTTTCTTTTTTATGTCCACATGTGCCACAGGTGCTTACTGTCTTTTCTATATGTTTACCATTTTTATCATATGTATATGTTGTCTTTCCTTCTGAGTAGGTATGTGCTCTTGTTTCTATTTCTCCACATTCACATGTCCTTTGTTCATAATAATCATTTACTGCTGTCCATTCTCCAAAAGCATGTTCATGTTTTTGATCTATTGGATCTATAGGTTTTTGTTGTTCTTCTGTTCCTGTATTTACTCCAGTATTTATTGTATCTTTTACTACTGGTTTAGTTATTTCTCCTTGTTGTTTTTCATCGTCATCTTCTTTTCCACTATCAATAATTTTAGCAATACAATTATCTTCATGTTCTAATGGTGTGCAAGTACATCCTAATTCATCATCATCACAAAGACAATCTTGATCTGTACATTGACACTCCTTTTTCTCTATAACTGGTTCCTTTTGTTCTGGTTTTTTTACTACATTATTCTGATTTTCATCTTCTTTTCCTTGCATATCTTCATATCCTGGATTCTCTGGAAGATCATTATCATCTGGTGTTCCCTTCAATAAATGATTACAAGATGGAATAGATATTAAAAGAGCTAATGCAATTCCTACTCCTGTTATAGTAATTCCTTTTTTATGCTTTTTAAACCAAGCAATTATTCCTTTTTTCTTTTCTTCTTCCTCTTCTGATACTGTTACTTTATCAATTTGAGGTTCTACTATTTGTCCAGAAAACTTACTTTCTGATAATTTCATTTTATGATTTTTTTTCATATTCTTCCCCCTTCAACATAATTTCAGTTATTATTATACAGAAATTTTAATATTTGTCAAATAATTCAAAGTTAAAAAAAGTCAACTATAAAAGTTAACTAATTTAAACTTTGTTTCAATGAAGTATAGACAATCTGATTATGTTCTAAAACAGAATATAGAATTTGATATTGATTTTCCAGTGTAATATCAAATTCTCCAAATAATCTCTTTATATCATCTACTTCACTTAAATAGGTACGATTATTCAAATCTTCTAATTTTTCTAATAATTGTTTTGATTTATCTTGTTCTAACGTTCCCTTATCACGCTCTAATATTGGAACAATCATATTTTTCTTTTCTTGTAGCAATCTTAAAAAACTAGCAATCAATTGTTTTTGATCCTTTGTTATATCTATATGCACATGTTTATCACATATTCCTGCAACTAAATATCGCACACCAGATACACGATGAATTAAAGCTTTTTCTTTTTCATCTTTAAATAAATGTTCTAAATCTTTTAATTCATTTTCATCTATTTCTAATAATGATTCTAATTCATTTTCATTAATTTTACTAAGTAAACTATTCAATATTTCTACAACAAAATAAAGGTCTTCGTGCTCTGCTTCTTTTTTTCCTAAAACTCTAATATGTTTATCTAGTAAATTTATCAATTGTTTCTTTATTTCTTCTTTCATTTTTATGGCCCCTTTTAATTTCCATAACATGATACATATTTTAACAATAAATGATAAGTTGCATAATCTTCTTTTTTAAACTCTAAATATTCTAATAATTGTTCCTCACTGAAATCTAAAAAGTCTGCAACGTCTCCTAACTGAATATCTTTTTCTTCTATTGTTGTTAAAATTTCTTTTACCATATCTGTATATAAAGCATGTAATTCTACTTCGTATTCTTCGGCTCCGCTATTTAACATTTCTTGGCACTCTTTCAATACTTCAGTTCCTTGTTTTCTCTGTTGTAAACTCATAATAAAATTTTTCATAAAACCTACCTCTTTTCTGCCATATCTTGCATATCTAAGTATGCTGCTTCGCTTCCAAGCAACATTGTATTTCTTGTTCCATGTTGATTCCATCTGCGCTGCATTCCTTTTTCTTGTCTTTGAAATAAGCAATGGCGTAATCGTAATTTATCTGCTACCCAAGATGAATATCCATTCTTTTCTGCTAAAAGAGCAATTACAATATACGTATTTTCTGCAAACGGTTCAAAGAAAATATGTACACCTTTTTCTGTAAGTTCCATAATTCCTGGGATTGGGCTCTGTTTTGCTTTCAAGCGATAAGCTGGATCACCAAATTGTTCTAAGGTTTGAAGTAATCCCATTGCAATTCCATATTGAGATTCATCAAGCTGTTTTTTAAAATCTTTTTCAATCAAAGAATCTCCATCTTCCGTTTCTAATAACAATAATTGTATTTCTTCTCCTTCAACAATCTTTTCTTTCTTTTCTTCTTCCTTACTTTCATTTTTTTCTAAATAATTAGACATTGTTTTTAATAATTGTTGAGCTCTTCCTAATTCTTCTTTTAAGACTCGAACTGTTTTTAAATCACTATCTTGTTCTTTTTCTTTAATATCTGCAATTTGTTCTTTTAATTCTACAATTAAAGAATTCATAATTTCACTAAAGTTTGGCATATGACAATTAGGAAGTGCACTATGAATCGCTGGAATATCAGTTGGATCAATTTCCTCTAAAGCATGTAAGTAAAGTTCAATATAACTTTCTTTTCTTTCTTCTGATGGGAAAGCTGATTCAACATTTTCTTCTGGCTCTTCTTCCCTTTCTGGTGCATCATATGTTTCTATCTGCTCTTCTACTTCTTCTGGTTGTTCCTCTTCTAGTTCTTCAAAATCAATTTCTTTCATTGATACGTAATCTGGTTCTTCTTTATAAAACTCTTCTACTTCATCATTTTCTATGTCATCAGGTTCAATCATAGATATAACAGGAACATCATCTTCTGCTTCTGGCATCATTACTTCCATTTCTACTTCTTCTGGTTCTTCGAAAGATATTTCCTTTGGTTCTTCTCTTTTTAATGGTTTCTGAGTTATTTTCAATTTTAATAAATCCTGAATTGCTACATTATTATTTTCTAATACTTCTGTTAAAAGAAGTACTTTTTCATCTAATGATCTATCTGTTCTACTGGCTAAATCCAATAATAAGCTACAATCTTCCATTGTAATATATCGATTTTTATTTGATTTTTCTAATATTGTTCTGCAATCTCTTATTGCATTTTCTTTTACTTTTTTTCTTTTTCTATAAACATCCAAATAATGATCAGATATATCCTTAATCAAGGTCTCTAAATTTGGCCTTTCTATTTCGATTTGTGGTTTTACAACTTCTCCATATTTTAAAAAACCATCATATACATACTTTATTCTAAATAATTCTTCTATTCTTACTTTTACTGATTCAGGGTAAACAAGTTCTAAAATACGATGAACTTCTCCGCCATCTGCATAAAAGATTCGAAAGGGATCATCATGCACCAACTCTAAAAACTTTTCAAATAATTTTTTATCCTTTTCATTCCATTTGGTCTCTGTTTGCTCTTGACTTAGCTTGTTTATCTGTTGTTGTAATATTTCTTCTGTTTTGTTTGCTGTCATCTACAATCACCTACCATATATACATTTTAGCATACTTTTTTAAATGAAACAATATATAAAGAATATAAGAAATGAAAAAAGAACATTTTTCGTGTTCTTTCCATTTTTTATTTTTATAAACTTCTTTTTTAAAGTAAATATATAAAGTTTTATTCTATCATTTTTCTAAATACATATAGCTTAATTTGATCTAAATTATTTTTATCATACATAGCTTCTATTAAATAATAATCTTCTTCTCCATTATTACTTAAAATAATTTTATCACTTTGCTTATAATCTTTTTTATCAAGCTCTTTTCCATTCTGATCCATGTGTTTAATAGATACTTCTTTTGCTCTATTTGGAATATATAAATTTAATTCTGTCTGTTCTTTTTCTGTTAGTAAATAATATTCTTTATTTTTCTCATTATATTGAATGTTATATTCAGAGCTTTCCTTTAATTTTATATTAATCCCATTTGTAAACCAAAAATAAATTCCAATTCCAAGAACTAAAGCAATAGAACCAATTTTAAATAAAATATGATCTGTAATAAAACCTAAATTCCACACACTTTTTAATTTATCAATTTTTTCTAAGAACCAAACAATTCCCCATTTTTTTACAACTTCTTTTTCTTTATCCGTAAATTTATATCCACAGTTTTTACAGAAACTAGCAGCCCTAATGTTTTCTGTTTCACACTTGATACATTTTAACTTTTTTTTCATATTATTTACTCCTCAATTCCTAATATTTTTAAGCAATCTTCCTCATCAGAGCAAGTAATCATTGCTTTATCAATTTCTGTAAATGAAAAATTCTTGGTATTTCCTTCATGCTCTATGAGCAATTTATTAACTAAAAATTCATATATAGTTTTTCCTACTGCCTGTTCTCCTAAAACATAATATTTTCCATCTACCTCTACAATTTGAATCCATATTGTTATGAAGGGTACCCCTGCTATTACTTCCTCTACTTCAGCTCTTTTGCAATCATTATAAGAACAATATTGCAAAGTTTGTTCATAAGTATATGTCTTATAACGTCCATACTGATTAATATAATAGTTTTCTGCATAACCATAAGCTGGAATAGCTTTTGATATCTTACTTTCCTCATGAATTTCTTTATAATAATAAATTCCATTTTTACTATACTCATATTTTAAAATCGGATCAAAATAGGTATTAGGCAAATCATATCCATTCTTTTCTATTTCGCTCCTAATTTCAGGATGAAAAGTTTCTAATCTCAATTTTTTAATAGTTGATGAGTCATCTTTCTTCACTGCTTCTATATATTTTTTTACTACCTCTTCACTATTTAATCCTTCTCCTGCATAAGATAATACCATAGTTGGTTTTTCTGATACAATTTGATAAGTTGCATTTTTATTTACCACATTTACAAAGACTGTGACAGAAGCCACCAAAATTGAACACGTCATAATAAATCCATACAAATGTGTTTGAATAAAGTTTTTAATTGCTTTAAATACTCCGTCTTTACATTCTCCAAACCACTTCGATTTCATATAATCAATTAACAAATGGTCTTTTGGTTCTAATAATTTAAAACATTTTTTACACACCTTTTTATTTCTTTCATTTTCTTTTCCACAATAACTACAATATATTTTTTCCATGCAACATCGAATCCTTCTTTTTTTTATTATACTAATTTTTGAAAAAAAAGAAAAGACTATATTGTCTTTCCTAAAAACCAGAACAACCGCCACAATCAATATTACATACTTGATTTTCTTCTGAGCAAGTATATTGTGGTGTATAAGTGTGTTTATAGATATGTTTATTGATTACATGTGTATGAATTGGACATACATGTGGAACTTCATGGTAAAATTCTCTTTCAACACATTTATTAATTGTTGGTTCTACAATTTCACGATTGCAACAATCCATACCATTTTGTGGCATCATCATATCTTGACAACATCTTTTGTTAAACAACATATTTATTCCTCCTTACCTAGTTTATATTATGCACAAAAAAAAAGAGTGAATATGATATATTCCTACCCTTTTTTATTTTCGGTAAAATAATTTACTAACTCCAAGCAATGTTTTTTCTACTTCAGTTATTCCGTGAATAAATAGTAGTTTTTCTTCACTCAAGTCCTTCTTTGAAATATCTGAGAAAGATATGTTTAAACATAATGCTTTTATATAATCATTTTTCATCTCTTCTATGGTAGTTTCTTTCTTCCAAAACTTTTCTTTGATTTTAGATTTTAAAGATTTCAAATACCGGAACAATTCTTGCTGTTTTGGATTTGTAAAATTTGTTGTTCCAATAAAACAAATTGTTAATAATATGATTGGATTAAACAAAGTTAATAAAGTTAATATCCCATCACTTTTTACAAAGATATTAGGAAGTAAGGGATAGAAAAGATATGATAATAAATAATAAACAACCCATACCATTAGTAATCGAAGCCAAGATATCCTATTATGATTTAAAAATAAACCAATCATAATTCCTAAGATAATATAAGAAGCACATAAAAGTAAATTCTCTATTTGAAAACTTGGAAACATCAAAATATAATAAATTAAAATTGTAATGGTAATAAACCTAATGTTTTTTCTTTTTTCTAGTAAACCATATTCTTCATGAATCCTATTTTTTAATTTTGCAAAAGTTCCTGGTATTACCTTGTTAAATCGTAAGCTCATTTCAAATTTTCCTTTTAGTTTTCGAATTGGAATTTCTTTTTTCTCTTTACTATTTTCTAGCAAGAATGGATTTAAAAATTTGACAATTTCTTCTTCATATTCTTCTAAATCATAATTAGAAAGTTCAAACATATCTTCTTTATTCCATTTTAACATATAGCCATTATATTCATCTTTATAAATAACATAAAAATCTTTTTCAACAAGTCCTAATAAAATAAACCAAAATGTTTTATCTGTAAAATGTCCATTTTCAAAATAATGTAATACTACAGGTGAGATATGAACAAACAAAACATCTTTAAAATCAGACATTTTTTTACTTTCCCGTCTTTTCTTTAATACAAAAACTATCATGAATATCAAAAACAGATGCGCTAAAACAATTTGAAGAATTTTGATTTCTTCACTTTCAAATACAAATTCTATCATTTTTACTCCTTAAAACGGCATTTTCATTTTGCCACTTTTCATTTGTTTCATCATTATTTTCATTTGGTCAAATTGTTTTAATAAACGATTAACCTCTTCTACGCTTCGACCGCTTCCTTTAGCAATGCGCTGTTTTCTGCTAGCCTTTAATATTTCTGGATTTCTTCTTTCTTTTGGTGTCATTGATAAAATAATCGCTTCTATATGAGCTATTTCTTTTGGGTCTATATGCACATCTTTGGGAAGTGCTTTACTCATACCTGGTATCATTTTAATAATATTTTCAAGTGGTCCTAATTTTTTAATCTGTTTAAAAGTGGATAAAAAATCTTCCAAATCGAATTTTCCACTTTCCATTTTTTTAGCGGCTTTCATTGCCTCATCTTGGTCTATGACTGATTCAGCTTTTTCTATCATAGACATTAAATCCCCCATGCCTAGAATTCTAGTTGCCATACGATCTGGATAAAATTCTTCTAATCCATCCATTTTTTCACTAACACCGATAAATTTAATTGGAACATGTGTCAAATGCCTTACGGATAAGGCTGCTCCTCCTCTTGTATCTCCATCTAATTTTGTAAGAATTGCACCAGTCAACTTTAATTCACTATGAAATCCTTCTATTACATGAATGGCATCTTGTCCAGTCATACTATCAATAACGAGTAAAATTTCTTCTGGATGAATATTATTTTCTATGTTTTTTAATTCTTGCATTAAAGGTTCATCAATATGAAGTCTTCCTGCTGTATCTATCAAAACATAGTCAAATCCATTTTGTCTGGCATATTCGATTGCATTTTTAGAAATTTCAACAGGATCTCCTTTTCCTTCTGTATATACTTCTATAGAAAGCTCACGCCCTAGTTGCTTTAATTGATCAATTGCCGCTGGTCGATATACATCACATGCAACTAATAATGGTTTCTTATGATATTTTTTTCTAAGTAATAATCCTAATTTTCCAATTGTTGTTGTTTTTCCACTTCCTTGTAAGCCCACTAACATTAAAATGGCGGGATTTCCTTTTAAGTTTAAGTCTTCTTTATCTCCACCTAGCAAAGCTACTAATTCATCTTTTACAATTTTTACAAATACTTCGCCTGGTTTTAAGCTTTTGGCTACTTCTTCCCCTAAGGCTTTCTCTTTTACATTATTAATGAATTCTTTGACTACTTGATAGTTGACATCTGCTTCTAATAAAGCTAATCTAATCTCTCTTGTAATTTCACTAATATTTTCTTCTGTTATTTTTCCATAGCCTTTCATTTTATTGATGGCGTTTTGTAATCTGTCTCCCAAGTTTTCAAACATGTGTATCACCTATTTCAATTATATAATAAGAAAAAGAAAAAAGCTATCTTTTATTTTAAAAGAAAAAAGTCCAAACTTTTTTGAACTCTTTTTCTATATTAATATAAAGCATGATTCTATCCATTTGGATTATTTACTTGCCATACACTAGAGACATTACAACTACTACTTGAAGGTTCTGGTTCTGGCATTTGCATTTTTATAATCATTGGAACTTTAAACGCTTTTCCAAATGCAACACAAGTACCTGGTTGTAAACTCTTTTGTTTTTCAATAATATCTGCACTGATATTTGGAAGCATCTTTTTAATATAATCCAAATCTCTTGGATGAGTCATCTTAAATATGATAAAGTTACTACATTGTGAAATAACGGTTTCAGATATTTCCACAGGTCTTTGGGAAATTAAATTGAATATTAATCCATACTTTCTTCCTTCTTTGGCAACACGTTCAAAGATATTATAACCAAGTAAGAATTTATCTGTATCATTTTGTACATAACGATGTGATTCTTCTAAGAAAATATGAAATGGAATTGATGCTCTATTTTTTAATCGTTTGGTAAAGTCAAATAGCATTTTTGTATAAATTTTAGTCACAACTTTTGCAAAACTATCATCTACATCTTCTAAGTTAAAATTAATGATTTGAGCTTTTCTTCCATCTGTTGTGGAAACCAAACTTGCAATATAATTTTCCACAGTAATATAATTTGGATAATTAAAATAACGTGCATTTTCCCCAATTACTAAGGAGTGTAAACGAACTTTTAAAGTAATTGCTTCTGAAGACGTTTTCTCATTTCTAAGTAACCCTTCTGAAATTAACGTAAATTCTAATGCTTTTTCTAAATCTGTGAGTGTATAATAATGATCTCTTTTTACTTCTAAAATTTCTAAATCTTCTTTAATAAAACTAGATACATAATCTGTCATTAAATTACTTTCAGGAAAATTACCAGCTGTATCAATCACAAAACATTCTCTAAATTTACGAGTATATCCAACTCCTTGAACTGGCGCTTCTAGGTTAAATTGTTCAGTAGAGCAAGTTGCAAGAATAGCAAACACATCATTTCTCTTACTTGCTGATGTTTGATTGGTATAAAGAATTGTCATAATTGCTTTCGCAATCAAATGATTTTTATAACTGTTTGCTACATTTTCATCACTTGAAAAAATAGCTACCATTTTAAGCATTCTTTCAATAATTGGAATTTGTGAATGTGTTTCTGCACCTAGTAAAAGTGCCATATCATCTACATCTAGTAACCAAAGAGGAATTCGAAGCTCCGTATTCGGATCATCTGTTCGATTTGTTGTATAAAATTTAAAATTGTAATTAGGATTTAAATTTCCAATAGCACCAAAGGCATTATGATATTCCCCATAAGCGTCAAAAATAAAAAAGTT
The DNA here is from genome assembly GCA_947643405.1 of uncultured Mycoplasmatota bacterium. Taxonomy (GTDB): domain Bacteria; phylum Bacillota_I; class Bacilli_A; order RF39; family UBA660; genus MGBC102946. The sequence continues at coordinate 9,642 of CANRVY010000019.1, forward strand.
TGACTTATATGGTAAAAAACTTGGATTATTAAATACATTTTGAAGAATACGTGCTACTCCACACGATTTTCCACTTCCAGTATTTCCAAATATAGCCATATGATTACTGAATAAATCATTGATATTTACATAAATTGGATATTCATCATACAAAGGACTTACTCCAAGTAACATACTTCCTGATGTTGGTGCTCCAACAATAAGTCCTAGCTCTTCTTTGGTAATGACTCTAATTTTCGCTGACAAAGTTGGTTTTCTAATAACCCCACCTACAAAATGGTTATCCACTATTTCTCCTAAAAATCCTACTTTGATAAGTTTTTCACTAATATCTTCTACTTCTCCCAAAATTTTCTTTAATTCGTCCTCAAATACAACATGCATATTCATAAGATTGGTCGCAACTGGTGTACCTTCTGGTATTTCAATATGTGCAACATTATCGCTAATATAAACTATTCTTCCAAACATTTTATCACCCTATATCCATTCTTCTATTTGTTCTTTTATATTTTGATCTAAGTTTTCTATAATTTTTTTAATTTTACAAGATTTTTCATACAACTTTAGTTTTTCTTCATATTCTAATAATTTTAATGTTGTTTCTTTGATATTTTTGTGAGCTGCATTTCGGCTAACTTCATAATTTTCACTAATTTCTGCTAGTGTTAAATTATTGAAATAATATTCTTCAAAGTAGAGTCTTTGTTTCTCAGTTAATAACTCACCATAATAGTCATATAAACTATTTAAATATATTCCTTCTTCTAGCATGTTTCATCCTCTACAAAATCTTTAAATAGACCATAAATATATTTTTCAATATCAAATACTTGCAAGTCGCTTTCACGTTCCCCAAGTCCTACAAATTTAACAGGAATTCCTACACTTTCTTTAATCGCCAATACAATTCCGCCTTTTGCAGTACCATCTAATTTAGTTAAAACAATTCCTGTAATATTGGTTATTTCTTTAAAACTCTTGGCTTGACTAATTCCATTTTGTCCTGTTGTTGCGTCAATTACTAAGAGTGTCTCATGAGGCGCTCCTGGAATTAATTTTCCAATTACTTTATTAATTTTATCTAATTCATTCATTAAATTTACTTTATTCTGTAATCTTCCAGCAGTATCAATTAATACGACATCATAAGACTCATTTTTGGCTATTTCTAAACCATCATACATGACACTTGCAGGATCTTTGTTTTCGGCTCCAATTACTCTTGCACCAGTACGATTTCCCCATTCTTCTATTTGTTCAACGGCTCCTGCTCGAAAAGTGTCCCCAGCTATCATTAATACTTTCTTTCCTTCGTTTACTAGCTTGTGAGCAATTTTCCCAATCGTTGTTGTTTTTCCTACACCATTTACACCAACAAATAAAACAACAGTTGGTCCAGTTTCACTATAATTTATCTTATTTACAATGACTTCGTTATTTACATAAATGATAAACATTTCATCTACAATAATTTCTCTTAAGTCTTCTGAATCCACAATATTTTCATGTTTGACACGTTTTTTTAGTCTATCAATAAAAGTCATCACAGTTTCGACTCCGATATCTGCCATAATTAAAATCTCTTCTAATTCCTCAAAATATTCATTACTTACTTTTTTATATTTTTTATTTAATAAGGATAGTTTTGAAACAAAGTCATTTCTTGTCTTTTCTAATCCTCTGTCATAAAGCTCAACTTGTGGCTTATTAGACGTTTTAAATACATTTTTAAATTTATCAAATAATCCCATTTTGAAACCTTCTTTCACTATTCTTATTTTACACGAAATAAAATGATATTACTAGACAAAATAAGAAAAAAAAGTTATAATGATAAAGTCTAATTTCAAACGAGAAAAAAAGAAAGGAGAATTGAATTGAAAAGTTTTGACGAAAAGGACACTAAAGTGTTTGCTTTAGGTGGCCTTGGAGAAGTTGGAAAAAATATGTATTGTATTATGCATAATGAAGAACTTATTATTACGGACGCTGGAATTACTTTTCCTGATGATTTAATGGGAGTTGACTATGTAATTCCTGATTTTACATTTTTAAAGAAAAACGAAAGTAAAATAAAAGGACTATTTATTACACACGGACATGAAGACCATATTGGAGGTATTCCATTTTTATTACAAACAGTCAATATTCCAGTTATTTATGCACCAAATCAAGCTGTCGGGTTAATCAAGAAAAAGCTAGAAGATAGAAATATTCAATATAAAAATATAGTTGTTTATACAGAAGCTACAAGAGTGAAGTTCAAGACAATAGAAGTTGAGTTTTTTAGAACAACTCACTCTATACCAGATTCTCATGGAATTTGCGTTCATACTCCAAATGGAACAATTGTAACAACAGGAGATTTTAAATTTGATTTAACACCAATTGGACCAATGGCAGATTTATCTAAAATGGCTCAAATTGGAGATAAAGGTGTTACTCTACTTCTAAGTGATAGTACGAATGCTTTGAATGAAGGAATGAGTGCTAGTGAATCAAAAGTAGATGCAGCTGTTTCAGATATCTTTAGTAGACATCATGGACGAATTATTATTGCAACATTTGCTTCTAATATTTATCGTTTAAAACATATCGTTGATACTTGCAAACGTAATGGTAGAAAAATTGCGATTTTTGGTAGAAGTATGGAAAACAATATTGAAATTTCTATTCAAGGTGGATACATCAAGAACAAAGATATTTTCATTTCACCAGAAGAGGCAAATCATTTACCTCCAAATAAAGTATGTTTACTTTGTACAGGAAGTCAAGGAGAACCATTAGCTGCATTATCTAGAATTGCGAATGGAAGTCATAAACAAATTAAGTTACAGCCAGATGATTTAGTTATCTTCTCAAGTAGTACAATTCCTGGAAATGCACTCAGTGTTTCTAGAACAATCAACAAATTGTATTTAAAAGGTGTTGAAGTTTGCACGAATACATTATTAAATGATATTCATACATCTGGACATGGTAGTGAAGAAGAATTAAAGTTAATGTTACGTTTAATTAAGCCAAAATATTTTATGCCTTTTCATGGGGAATATAGAATGTTAAAAAAACATGCTGACATCGGAGTAGATTGTGGAATTCCAAGAGAAAACACTTTTGTATTAGGAAATGGTGATGTTCTTTCAATCTATAAAGGAAAGATTACCAAAGCTGGTACAGTTCAAGCTGGTGACGTTTATGTTGATGGAAACCGAATTGGAGATGTTGGAAATGCAGTTTTAAAAGATCGTAAAATTATGGCTAATGATGGAATTGTTGTTGTGATTGCAAATATTGATACTAACCATCATCGTCTTTTAGGTAGACCTAATATTACAACCAGAGGATTTGTACTTGTAAACGATAATTTAGATCTTATGAAGCGATTAGAAGAGATTAGTAGAGATGCAATTGTATCAAAACTAAAAAAACAAATTAATTATTCTGAAATTAAAACTGAAATTATGACAGCGCTTACAAACTACATTTTTGATGCAACAGGTAGAAAACCAATTATTTTACCCGTAATAATGGATATTAAAAAAGAAGAAAAAGCTATTGCTTAATCTTCTTTTTTTACATATTGTTTTGGAGATTTAGAAAGTAATGTATGTAATATGTTTATTACTTCTTCATAAGTAGTCCCATAAAATCTACCTGAACATCTATTTTCATGTCCTCCACCATTACAAGCTGTTGCATATGCTAAAATATCAACATTACAACCTTCTATCTTTTTAAATTTTATAAAGAAGTTATTTTGAACGCCAATAATAAATACACTTACAGGAAAATCATTGGTTGGTTTTGTTAAATCATCAAATCTTGGATGTTTTAATAAGGAAACAATGTCATTATCACTAAATAAGGTATATCATTTGATTCCGTCTATTCCTAAATCTAATGGTTCTACTCTATCGTATAATTCTTGTTGCTCTTTAGATAAACTGCAAACTTTTTTGATAGATTTCAATCTGTCTTCTTCACTTAATCCCAATTTTTTTATCATCTGATTTGTATTAACTGAAACATTCCTTGTTAAACATGCACTATCTGATAAAATTCCCATAAATAAGTTTTGAATAGTGGCTTGTCCTAGTATACTGATATCAATTTGTTCTGTTAATAATTCACACGTAGAAGAATATGTTGGCTTAATGGTTCTATTTTCTACAGGAATGTCTAATTCTTTTCGATTTTTATCATGATGGTCAATTAAGTATCGACTATGTTCTGGCACTGTTGATATTAATTCTACTCCATATGTTCTATCCTCTTCATTTACATCACAAACATAAATGGAATCAAAATTCATTCTTCTTGCTTCTTCTAAAGAATAATAGTGAATATTTCCATATAAGTTTTCAATTGTTTTATTTTGTTCCAATATTAAATAAACTTCATTTTGACTTGATATTTTTTTTAAGTATGATGCTAGACTACTAGATGAGCAAAGAGCATCATAATCTAGATTTTTATGAGTAATTACTGCTATTTTTACCACATCCATCTTCCTTTCTTTTTGACATATGGTGTTATTATAATACAAAAAAATTTATAATACAAAGAAAATTTTATTTTTATTATTGTTTTTTACTATTATATTGACAAATTTAAATAAAAACAATATGATATTAATAGGTGAAATTTATGAAGATATGTGTATACGCAATTGCAAAAAACGAATCAAAATTTGTTGAAACATGGATGAATTCTATGAAAGAAGCTGATGAGATTTATGTGCTTGATACAGGATCTACAGATAATACTGTAGAACTTTTAAAAAAACATGGTGCCCATGTTAAAATTAAAAAAATCGATCCATGGAGGTTTGATGTTGCTAGAAATGAATCATTAAAATTAGTTCCTAAAGATGCTGATATTTGTGTATGTACTGATTTAGATGAGGAATTTGCAAAAGGTTGGAGAAAACATTTAGAAAAAGCATGGAAAAAGGATACTACAAGAGCTAAATATAATTACAATTGGAGTTTAGATGAAGATGGAAAACCCCTTGTAACATTTTATGGAGAAAAAATTCATGTTAGAAATGGATATAAATGGACTCACCCTGTTCATGAAATTCTAAGTTGTGAGCTTGAAAAAGAAAATATTATTATTATTCCTGAAATTGTATTAGATCATCATCCAGATAATACAAAATCAAGAAGTAGTTATTTACCTCTTCTGGAGCTGGCTGTTAAGGAAGATCCTGACAATGATAGAAATGTGCATTATTTAGGTAGAGAATATATGTATTATAAAAGATGGAATGAATCAATTGATACATTAATAAAGCATTTAAAGTTGACTACTTGGAAAGATGAAAGAGGTGCTTCTATGAGATTCATTGCACGCTGTTATAGAGAATTAAAACGCTACGATGAAGCTAGAATGTGGTTAGATAAAGCTATAGAAGAAACACCTTATGTAAGAGAACCTTATGTAGAAAGAGCAATGCTAGAATATGATGTAGAAGATTGGAAGGAAATTGAAAAATATTGTTTAAAAGCACTAGAAATCAAAGAACATTACTTATACTATGTCAATGAAACTTTTAGTTGGGATCATACTATCTATGACTTACTATCTTTAAGCGCTTACTATCAGGGCTATTATCAAAAATCATTAGAATATGTAAATCTTGCTCTTGAAAGATCTCCTAAAATAGAAAGACTAATCAATAACAAAAAATTAATAGAAAATAAAATCAAAGAAGTTGAAGAAGCAAAACAATAAGGTGTAATATTTTTACACTTTTTTTTGTAAGAAAAATCTATTTTTAGCAAGTAATTCTAAAACTCATATTTTTTTAAAATTTTTTCTAAATTTCTAGGATTTTTGATATTAAGCACAGTATTATATTTTTAGAGGGCGAAGAAATATCTTATCATTTTTAAATTTGTATATTTTCTTTTATTCATAACTCTTTTCTAAATAATTTTTCATGCAATTAAAGTTTCCTTATACCCTTTATTCGCTCTCTAAAAAAGATACAAGGCTTTTTCTTGTATCTTTTTAATCTTTAAATTTTTTTGTAATCATAGAAATTAATGTAATTAACAACATTGCTATTACAACAATACCAAATAACATTTTCCAATCAAAACTTTTTTTAGCTTCTTTTTCTTCTACTTTATCTGGTTGTTTATTATTATCTGGCTTTTTATCTGTATCTACTTTATTATTATCATCTTTTTTATCATTATCTTCAGTATCGTCTTTGTCATTTTTATCACCAGGCTCTTCTGTGTCTGGTTTTTCTTCTGTTGGATCTTTTACAAAATCTTCATTTGATGTACTTTGATTTGGTTTTGATTGATTTGGCTTATTTATAGATGGTTTTTCTGGTTCTGTAGGATTAGTATTTGTTACTTGATATGTAAATTGATTATTTCCACTAATTCTTAAATCAGTTTTCGCAATAGAAGCATAATTAGCATCTACAATAGAAAGTGATGTTATCTCCACCGTGTAATCAGCAGTTTCTCCATTTACACTTTTAACTGTTAAATTTCCTATTTTTAAATTCCCATTTTTGTCTACTAAATTTTTTGTATTATTTCCTGTTGCTAAATAAATTTTGACAATATGATTCGTTTCATCATAAGTATAACGTTTGATAACTGTTGTTGCAAAAGATGTATTCCAATTAACTCCTGTTACTTTTACATTTGAAGAAACTTTTAGAGTCAAATCAATTGCTCCTACATATCCTTCTTCAAAATTTAAATTAATTTCTACATTTCCATTTTTATTAGAAACTGGCTCTAATACTGTTTCGGCTTTAATCCCAGATATTCCAGAAAAGAATAAAACAATACTGAAACCTATCCATAATAGCTTTTTCATATTAATTTGTTCCTTTCGTCGTATCTACAATTTCCATATCAGGTAAGTTATCATAACTTGGCAAATCTGTTACAGTCAAAGATGTACTTGTTAAACGTTGTCCTTCTAATGTAACAGCATCATTCACACGATATAATCTTGCTCTGATATTTGTTCCTACCATTGTCTTATAAGTTTCCTCATCTACAACATAGAACCAAATTCCATCTGCTATTTCAGTTACATCATTTTGGTCTGTTAAGTTAGCAAATAAGAAGTTTTCTCCATCATAGATTTTATTTTCATCCTCTGCATCTACTAGTAACATTGCATTAAAGGCTGGATTTCCTCTATAATTTCCTTTAAATACAACAGAACCAGCTGGGATTGGGTCTTTTCCCTCTTCATAAACAAATGGTTCTTTTAATTTTCCAATTGTATTATTTGATAAATCAACATTATCCCCTGGTGGAGCTATGACATCAATTTCAGCTCCACTAATTCCATTCTTATTTCCAATTGATTCTATTTTAACATAAGAAACATCATTATAAGTCCATAACTGATTTCCTCCTGTTGTTCCTTCTTTATCAAAGTAAACAATCTCGGTATAATTGTTCTCTTCTGTTAGATGGAATGTTCCAGTTTTCGCTAATGTCCATGAAGAACCATCTTTACTTACATACACATTATATTTAGAAATCGTATGTTCCATTAATAGTCCATTTTCCAATGCAGCCTGATATTTGATACCAGATAAAGGCATTTTTGTATTTAAATGAATTAAAATATAAGCATTATCTGTATCTGGTTTTAGTTCAACTTTATTATTTGTATAAACTAATTTTGAAACTTTTTCAGTACCTTTAAAGTAAGTACTTGTATCATCGTCAATCAAATGATTTACCATTAATTTACTCATATCAATTGTTTCATCTTCATTGTCAACAATTTCACCTACTGCTTTGGTATTTGAACTAATTGTAAAATTATCTTTTTTTACACTTCCATCATGCGCTATTTTTACTTCGTCCAAAACATAAGCTTCTGTTTTGTTTAATAAATAATCATAAGCAACTATCTTATAAGTAATGGCTCTATTATTCATAGCTCCAATCTGGTCTGTAAAGGTATTTTCTGTTACAAAAGCGATTGGTTCTCCATTACGAATAATTTCATAACCTAAGATATTTCTATCATCTTTATCGACATTAAATGATAGTGTAAAACGTTTATTCTTATTATCTGCTTCTGTCATGGTTGCTTCTACTTTTGTATCACTTGACATAGGGCTTCCACCCTCTAAGCGATATCTTCTTGCTTCATCATTCAAATACCAAATATCTCTTGTCTCTTCTGGAAACTTTGAAGCATATTCTATTGCTGCTTCGCTTGGTGTTAGTCCCCATTTTTTAAAGAATGGAACTAAGTTTTTACCTGCTGCTTCACTTGCATACATTACAAGTAAATCATCAGAATTTCCTGATAACGCTTTTGTTCTTGTTAAGTGATTTATCCTAGCATAGATAGAATTTTTATCTTCAAATGTTTTGGTATCATCATATGCTAGATGTAATTGCCAATACATTCCTAAATTTACAAATACATTACTTGGTTTTCCAAGTGTATTAGAAGTTACTTTTTCATAAATTTTTGGATAAATATTACTTGTTTCTAATCTTGATTTATTTTTATCATTTGCAGTTTGTGCAAGTAATGCATAAATATTATTGGTTACTTCAGCATGGGCTAATTTTCCTTGATTAATTTGATGTCCGATTTCATGACTAATTCCCCATCCAAAATATCCATTAAAAGAATCTTGATAAGTTGTTCCATGTAATAATCCACTGATAGAACCATATCCAATTCCAACATGAAGACCTCCTGCATACATGAATGCTCCATCAAACATTCTCATGTAACGAATATTAATTCTAGATGCTGGTGCTTGGTCTTTTACATCATTATAAATTTCTTCATTGCTTGGAGTTTCTGATAAACCTTTATGACGATAGAACATAGATACCATTTCATCAAATGCACTTGTTGTTTCGTTCACACGATTTACTTTTTCCTCCATCGTACTTAATCCAGAAGCAATCGCATTTTTAACCGCTGTAGCTGGGAATGAAAGTAATCCTTTCTCTGTTACAATTTCTGTAGAATTTAATACGCTTGTTCTTTCATTAAATGTAAGACCTTGTTCACTATAAAGTTGTGGCAATTTTGATGTATACGTTTCTAGTTCTTCGATATAAGTTCTAATTGCATTTATCTTATCATTACCAGATAATCCGTGTACATCTAAAACTGGTATTTTAGTTCCACCACTCACACGAATTTTAATCTCTGAACCTACTGTACTGCTTGGATATCTTACATAAACAGAACCACCACGTTCTTCATTCATACTTCCAATTTTTGGAACTTCAATAATATTTTGCCCTACTTTTAAATTGGCTACTGTTTGTGTCCATACATTGGCTTCTGCATAATATTGTGTAAATACAATTTGTGGCATAACTTTATTTTTTGTACCTACATAAACTGTAATTGTTTCACCAGCACGAGCTGCAATACCAAGAGGTTGATAGTCACTAATACTCATTGCAAATCCCAAATGACCATTTCGATTGTTACTAATTGTTTGGTCTACTGTCATAACTTCTCTAATCGCTTTATCATTCAATATTTTTCTTGCATAATCTAATTCTTTTAAAAGAGCTTCACGATTTGGATGATATTCACCACTTGCTTCTTCTTTTTTGTTAACTCGGTCCTCTAAAGCTTTTATGGTTTCTTCTGTTACTCCGTCTTGTAACTCTAAGTGTAAATCATCTTTATAAATCGCTTCGATATCATCTTCTAAAGGATTATACTCATAAAATTTAATTTCTCTTAAAGCGTTATTTCCATTTGCTGTATAGTTTGCTAAACAAAGTCTAATTTTACTAGTATTTACTTTATTTTGTAATAATACTTTATAATATTTTTGTCCGTTTGGACTGGTTGCACTTGCAATACTAGCATTCACACTTTTTTCTTTTCCATTTTCATCATAGTACACTCTTACATAAAATAAAGATGCACTATCATCTTTTGGAACTAAAAACATTTGTGAAATTTCGAAGTTTTGTTCAAATTCTACAACAATACCTGCATTTGCATTCACATTATATCCACCAGTATCCCAAGTATCTGCTTGCCAATAACTCTCATAGTCATTGTCTACTAATGAATAGATGTTTTCTGCTGGATAATTCTTTCCTATTTTTAATGTTACAGATTTGATATAATCTGTTTTTTCAGTACCATTTGGTCTATTAATTAATCCATAATTATAAGTATCTGGCATTATGTAATCTTTTGTCGTACCAACTGCAATATTTGATTTAGGTCCTTCTCCTAGTTCATTTGTTCCACTTACAGCAATTTCATATTCTGTACTTGGTTTTAAATTTCTAAGTTGATAACTAGTTGCTGTAATTCCTGTAATTTTTGTAAATTCTGTTTCTCCTTTCATACGGTAATAAATATTGTATGTTAATGTATCATCCATTTTTTTATAGCCAATATTAAACCCAGCATAAACAGGATTTAAAGTTACCATATCTACCATTGGAGGCTTTCTAGTTGGCTTTGGTATTACTTTAACAGAATCTGTACATCCGCTTTTCCATTCTCCATTCACAGATTGTACACATACAAGATACTCACTATAATTTTTAAGTCCTCCTACTGTAAATTCATCATATGTAGTTTGATAAACTGTATTTTTTACAATTTGGTCTTTATTCATTTCCTTTACTATAATTTCATATCCAGTTACATTTGGAGCATGATTATAAGTGATTTTAAAAGATTCACTCATTTCTTCTACTTTCACATTGGTTGGTCTATCAACAGTTGGAATTGGAACTTCTGTATAAACATTGTTTAAAAATTCTACTTTTCCAATTTCAGCTAAATTATCTGTAGAAGATTCTTTAATTTTAATTGTCACTTTTTTGATAGCAATTTGTCCCTTTAAATCAATAACAATGGTATTAGAGTTTGCTTTATCTGTAAATGTATGAATGTCATTTAATATTTCAAAATTCTTATCAAATGTATATTCTTTTCCATCCTCATCAGTAATGATAATCTCTAATTTTTCTGGAACGTTCGTTTCTCCTACTTCTAAACGAAGTTCACTTGATTCCACTTTTTCTTTTAGATTAAGTGTTAAAACTGCTGGATTTGTTTCTGTAATTTTCCCACTATCACTAGCTGTTACAGTTACACTTCCATCATCTGTCAATAAATCAGATAAAGTTCCATTTCCTCCTATCATTTCTATTTTAGTTTCATCTAAAATAGCGGTTGTATCTACTATTGTTGCATTCTTTTTTGTGCCACTAATAATAGCAGTAATATAATTTAAATCTGCAATATCAACATTGCCATCACGATTTAAATCATAAATGAAAGAAGATTCTCCAAAATGAGTAATTAAATGGTCAATATCAGCATCATTAATTGTTCCATCACTATTGACATCTCCTACTTCAAACATCCCCTTTTCATTTGATAAACTAATTCTTTTAGAATAGTCATCTAAAGTAATATTGGTATGGTAAGATTTATATCCATTTCCAAATAATTCTAGGGTATATGTTCCTCTTTTTAATCCATAAACTGTAATTCCATAATACATAACTGGATTTTCACTATCCATTCCAGTTAAAATATTTCCTTCTTTATCTAATTTTCGAATTGAAACAGTTACAGATTCACTTCCTAAAGTGTATTGTTTATTGATAATATTAGTAATTCCATTTAAATCAACTTGCATATTTGCGCCAGTTTCATCTTTTAAATAAAATCCAATATTTGAATTTTCTACATTTTCTATAGGTAACGGAAATTTCAAATCAATTTCTAAATTTCCTTTTGCATCCACTTTTTCATTATGAACTACAACTTCATTTTCTACTGTTTTCACTTCGTTTTCAAAAGTTTCTAAAAATGCGAAACATGAAGGTGCTAAAGAATGCATCGCCATACAAAAACATAAAATATAACTTATCAATCTTTTTTTCATTTCATCTACTCCTTTACTATCTTTAAGATATTGTACCATAACTTCCATTTAAAGTTCAATCCTAGAAATCTAAAATTCGACAAATTATTAAAAAATACAATTTATTATATGCACTGAAGTTTTAAAAAAGACAATTCAAATTCCTATAGACAAAAAGCTCATAACTATATGTTATGAACTTTTTTTAATAATTCTAATTCGTGCTCTTCTTTTTCTAAATCTTGTCTTTCCTTTTCAACAATATTAGCTGGTGCTTTAGAAATATATCCTGAATTAGATAACAATTTTTTTCTTCTTTCTATGGAAGCTTCTAATCGTTCTATTTCCTTAGTAGCTTTTTCTTTTTCTTCTGCTTCATTTTTACTTCCATCATAATATAAATATACTGTATGTCCACTATATGCAACTGCAATTTCTTTTAGATTTGAAAAATCTTGTATTTCCTTTTTTATAAAATGGTCTTCTTCTATTTTTAATAATCTTTTTATAATGTTTTTTACAATTAATAGAGAATCTTCTTGATATACAAAATAGAAATCATTTGGTATTTTATTTTCTAGTTTGATTCTTCTAATTTTTGTAATTAACTCAATTAATTCTTCTATAATTTCAGTTTCTTTAAAAGAATATTCTTTTTCTATAGTAGGATAAGAATCAAGCATAATGGTATCTTCATGTACAGGTAACATTTTATAAATTTCTTCTGTTACATATGGCATAAATGGATGTAACATCTTTAAAATTCCTGTTAAAATTTTTAATAATACTTTTTTAGCTGTTTCATTCATATCAATTTTAGATAATTCAATATACCAATCACAGAAATCATTCCATACAAAATTATAGATTTCTGTTCCTACTACATGGAATTCGTATATTTCCATATGATGTCTTACTTTTTCTATCAAATGTTCATATTTGTTTAAAATCCATTTATCTGCAATTGACAAAGAAGAATTTTCAAAATTTGCATCCTTTACTTCTTCTATATTCATAAGGACAAATCTAGAAGCATTCCAAAGTTTATTAATAAAATTCCAAGTAGATGCCACTTTTTCTTCATCATATCTTAAGTCCATTCCAGGAGCTGATGAAGTAGTTAAGAAAAATCTTAAAGAATCTGCTCCATACTTTTCAATAACATCCATTGGGTCTACACCATTTCCTAATGACTTACTCATTTTTCTTCCAACTTTATCACGAACTAATCCATGAATCAAAACGTCTTTAAATGGTCTTTTACCTGTAAATTCTAATCCTTGAAATACCATACGACATACCCAAAAAAAGATAATATCATATCCAGTTACAAGTACATTATTTGGATAATAACGTTCCATCATATCTGTACTTTTTGGCCAGCCTAATGTACTAAATGGCCATAGTGCACTTGAAAACCATGTATCCAAAACATCAGGGTCTTGCACCCAACCATTTTCTTTTGGAGCTTCCATCCCTACATAAACTTCGTCCCCCTTATACCATGCTGGAATTCTGTGTCCCCACCATAGCTGTCTAGAAATACACCAATCATGACAGTCTTCCATCCAATGCGTTAATATCTTTTCAAAACGTTCTGGAACAAAATTTACTTTTCCTTCCGTATTTTGATTTTCTAATACTTGTTTGGCTAACACATCCATTTTTACAAACCATTGTTTTGATAAATAAGGTTCTACAATGGCATCTGTTCTTTCACTATGAGGAGTACTATGTGTCATTTCTTCTATTTTAATTAACAATTCTTCTTTTTTCAAATCTTCTAATAAAACTTTTCTACAAAGAAATCTATCCATACCAACATATTTTCCAGCATTTTCATTCATTGTTGCATCGGGATTCATAACTACTACACGTTCTAAATGATGTCTATTTCCAACTTCAAAATCATTTGGGTCATGGGCTGGAGTTATTTTTACGACACCAGTTCCAAACTCAGGGTCTGCATGAATATCTCCTATAATTGGAATCAGCTTATTTACAATTGGCAAAATGACTTTTTTTCCTATTAAATCTTTATATCGTTCATCTTGCGGATTTACAGCTACTGCGGTATCTCCAAACAATGTTTCAGGCCTTGTTGTAGCAACTTCTAAATAGCGACTTTTATCTTCTAAATAATATTTCAAATGATAAAAAGCCCCTGGGTCATCTTTATAAATTACTTCTTCATTTGAAAGTGCTGTCATTGCTTCTGGGTCCCAATTAATAATTCGTTCTCCTCTATAAATATATCCTTTTTCATATAAAGTTACAAAAACATGTTTTACTGCTTCTGACAACCCTTCATCTAAAGTAAAACGTTCTTTTGTATAATCCAAGCTAAGTCCTAATTTTGCCCATTGTCTATGGATATTATCAGCATACTCTTCTTTCCACGCCCAAGCATGTTTTAACCATTCTTCTCTATCCATTTCTCGTGGACGTATTCCCATTTCTTTTAATTTTTTATCTACTTTTGCTTGAGTGGCGATTCCTGCGTGGTCCATTCCGGGAAGCCATAAAGCATCATATCCATCCATTCTTTTATAGCGGATGATAATATCTTGTAAAGTGGTATCCCAAGCATGTCCTAAGTGTAATTTTCCTGTTACATTTGGTGGAGGGATTACAATGCAAAATGGTTTTTTTTCTAAATCTCCACTTGTAAAGTATCCTTCTTTTTTCCATTTTTCATATTTATGTTCTTCTACCTTTTTATGATCATATTTTTTTTCTAACATGTTAAATCCTCTTTTCTATATATTGTTTTAATTCTTCAAAATAAGGTCTAAATAATGGGTTATTAAGTTTTTTTTCAAATTCTTCCAAATAATCATTTTCTTTCATATAATGTAAACTTTCTACATAGTTAAAATCAAATAGAAAACACAAGGTACGCATTACAAAATCATTTGCATTTTCGATATCCTTTGTATAGACAACACCATGATTCCAAAATGTCTCCTCTATTTTTTTTGAAACTGGTTCATCTGAATATGAGTATGAAATAGAGCCTAAAAAAGCACTGATATAAAGAATATCTAATTTATCTGCATCTCTTATAATTTTTGCTTGTAATAATTCTTGTTCTGTTAATCCTTCTTCTATATTTGGTTTATTGTGATTACGGATTGCCTTTTCAATTATTTTATAATATTTTGAATCAATTTTAAAATCCTCTATGAAACCATCTTCAAATAAAAGTTTACATCCATAATCTCCATGGTCAATGGATTTTAAATCAACAAATGTTTTAAATTTGGTCCATTGTTCAAATCTTCCAATGTCATGCAATAATCCAATTACTTCTGCTAAATAAATATCTTCTTCAGATAATTTTAACTTTTTAGCTAACATAATTGCTTTTTCCATGACTCGATAGGAATGCTCCCATTTTCCTTTGATTTTTTGATCATCAATATCATACTTTTTTACATAATTGTCAAATATTTCTTTCATCATGTTCTTCCTTTCAAAAAAATCACATCCTATATAAGGACGTGATTTGACGTGGTACCACCTTAATTCGTATAGATTACTATACCTTTATTCTTTAACGCAGATATACGAATATTACTATTAACTCCAAAGCTACCTTCTATTATTTCTTTTATCTATTTTCACCAACCATAGATTCTCTACCAAAAGAATATAATGTACTCCTCTTTTTCAACGTTTTATAACATTATAACGAATTTATTTTTAATTGCCAATACTTTTTTAATAATTTGGAACAATTCCTACTCCATCAAAGTAATGAATATTTGCATCACACCACTGTTTTGATGGTTCATTTCCTGCACCATAAATTTCTGTTAAATCAATAATAAACAAATTATCTACATAAGCAGTCTCTGTTGCTCCTTCTAAAAAGTTTCTAATTTTCCATGTTCCACTATTTGGATTTTGTAATCCTTGAACTGAAGATAATTTCATCCACTCTGTTGTTTGATTTAATTTTTTTGCAAACAATAAAGATCCATTATCTGTATCGCTTTGATACATTTCAAACCTGTTATCTGTTGCTGAAAAAGTACTTGCTGATAAGAATTCAACACTTCCATAATAAACATGAGAAGCTACTGGCGATATAACAGTTTGAGAACTCATAGAAGTTACTCCTTCTTGAAACTGTAAAGAAGAATTTCCAGATTTTGAAATGCTAGAAACAATATTAGCGTTAGATAGTGTCCATCCTGCTGCTTCCTCAAATCCACTATTGTTTACTAAATTGGTTGCTACTTTGCCATTATCAATGATAAGAGCGGTTATTTTGGCATACCCATTTCCTTCATTTCCAACCATAGCTTCTTCACCATTATAACTTGGCATCCCTTCTGTTCCACTTTTCATAACACTATTTTCAAATACATAACCTGAATAATGTTTAGGTTGTCCTGTATGAATTAGATTATTTTCTGTTGAATTTTCTGAAATTGCATTACAACCTGTATATCCTGTAATGAAGGATGAACCTCCTCCAGCTCCTCCGTGGGTTGCTGAAGCTCCGCTATAATAACCTCCACCTCCACCAGATTGTACTTCGGTAGCATTTAACCCTCCAAATGTTCCGTTCGCATTCTGCTTTTGAACAGTTCCATTTAATAAATGATCTTCAGGAATTCCTCCTTTGCTTTGAGTTGCTCCTAATCCGATCTGATATCCATTTGGATAATCATTTCTAAAATAGCTACCATCAACTAATGCTTGATAACCATTAACTCCATTTAGAGTTCCTCCTTCTCCTCCGTTTCCTTCTCCATATCCTTCATTTCTAAAATTGGCTCCTCCGCCTCCTGCAGCGACCATAATTCTAGATTTTAATCCTGAAAATGTATTCCAACTTCCATTTACGAGGCGAACATCTGTTGCTCCTCCTCCTCCTACTCCATAGGATTCTTGCCCTGCTGGAATAGAAGCTCCTCCATTATATCCACCTTCTTTTGTTCCTGATGAAGCTATCAACGAGGTATTTTCCTCTGGAGTTCCTCCTACATAAACATACAAATTAGTTCCTATTCCTAAAGAAATATTGCCTTTTGTATAAGCTCCTTTTCCTCCAATATAGGAAAGTTTATTAGCACGAACTGAACCGTCTTGATTATAGGCTTTTCCTGATATACTTCCTCCTTGGGCTCCCCATAATTCTATTTGATATAAACCATTTGTCGGAGTAACAAATTGTTGTTCTTTTCCTGTATATGAATATTCATAAGTAATTGGATCTATAACTTCAATTGTACGTTCCTCTTCAATTACATTTCCTTGATAGTTAGCTCTATAAGTTACAAGATAAGTTCCATTTTTTGTAGAATCAAATGTTGGCTCTGAAGTAGTTGTTATTTCTGTATGAATAACATTTCCATTTTGATCAATTACCTTTACATCATCTAATAAGTCAAATGTAAAATTGCTTACTTTTGAAGTATTTGCTAATAATATGTCTTTATGAGCATACGAAAAACTATACGCTCTATTTTGCGTTAAATCTGTAACGATTTCATTTTTTACTTTGTCTAATATCACTTTTCTATTTCCAAGTATTGCAAGTACTCCTACAATGAGCATTAAAAAAAGCAACAAAATAGAATACAACATACTGGAAATTGCAAACCCTTTATTATTTAATTTCATGTTAGTACCTCTTATTCTTTATAATATTATTATATTTATTATAACAATAGATGAAAAAAAAAACAACATTAATTTGCTGTTTCTTCTGTTTTTACTACTTCTCTACCTTTGTAAGTACCACAGTTTGGACATACTCTATGTGGTCTAATATCTGCTCCACATTTTGTACATTTTGTAGTTCCATTTGCGCTAATTACATAATGAGTACGACGTTTTCTACCTCTCGTCTTACTTACTTTTCTAAATGGTACAGCCATGGTTCACACCTCTTTCTTATAATAAATCTTTTAATTTTTCTAATGCAGGATTCTTCGTATCCATTTTGTCAGTTACAAATTTCCAACCTTCACCTTCTGATACTACAGAATAAGCATCTGGACTTGTCACTTTCATGGGAATTTCCATTAGTATATTTTCCCATATAATTGGTAAAATATCAATAGAATTTTCTATCTTTTTATGATTTTCATCAATTTCTTCCATTAATTCATCTAAATTCCCAACAATGTGAATATGAAGAGGAACAGAAACTGGTTTTAATGTAATAGAACAAGGTAATACCATCGTTCCAGTTACTTCTACATCCAATAAAAATCCATCTAATACATCTCTAGTAATTTTTCCCTTTAAATTAATCTTTAATGGTTCTAGTAAATCGGTACTAGAAGTTAAACTACTATCTATTTCATAAGCATCATTAATTTCTATCTTTTTTTCGATCTTATTCTTAACTCTTGTTAAATCGAAATTCATTTCCATTCCTCCTTTCGCCATTTTATTATACATAAAAGAATTCTAAAAATCAAGTTATTCTAATATCAGAAAAACAAACTAAGCATCTTAAGCTGCTAGTTTGTCTTTTAACTTCACTAATACTTTTTGTTCTTTTCTTGATACTTGAACTTGACTCATTCCAAGAATATTTGCCGTTTCACTTTGGGTTTGATCTTTCATGTAGCGTTCACAAATGAGTGATCTTTCTAAAGGATCCAGTTTAGAAACTTCTTCTCTGAGTGCAATTAAAGTATTTAAGTCAACTCGTTCTGCTTGCCCAACTGTATCATGAAGTGTTATGATCTTTCCATCTTCTTTAATCGGCTCATCTATACTTCTAATAGTTTCCTTAGAATGAATTGCTTCACTGATCACAAATTCTGGAACTTCTAAAAAATCTGCCAACTCTTGAAAAGTTGGTTCTCGCATCAAGCGTTGAGATAATAATATGCTTGCTTTTTCAATTTTAAGAGTTAATTTAGTAATTTCTCTACTAACTTTCATTCCTTGATTTTCTCTCATAAATTTTTTCATTTCACCAACAATATAAGGATATGCATAAGTAGAAAATTTTGTACCAAAGGAGGCATCATAATTGTTATATGCGTTATTTAAACCAATCCAGCCGACCTGAAATAAATCTTCAAGTAAAAAGGGAGACCCAAATTGATGGGCAATAGAATAAATTAAATTTTGATGTTCATTTAAAACTGCATTTTTTTCAGTTTCCATAAACACTCCTTTATTATGTTTCAAAAATATGAAAAGCGCTTAATTCATCACTTGTTTCATTCATATATTTTAATAGCCTGCTATTAATTATTTTTTGTTTCACAATTGTTTTTTCTACTCCACATAGCATACTTTTCCCTTTGTTGTTCCTACAAAGTTCATAATTATAAAAAAGAGTACTGATTCCTTTCATATCAATAGAAATTAAATTTTCTACATTGAATACAATATTCCTAATTCCTGCTTCTTTTACTAGTTCTGTAACCTCTTTATTTAATTTATTCACAGTATCTTTAATCAGTTCACCTTCAAGCCGTACAAATAAAATTCCTTTTCTACATTCCATATTGATTTCTAGCATGTCACATTATCACCTCACTTATTAACTTTATCATGAGACTAAAACCTTTTCTATTCATTCGACAAAATTAGATTTTTTTTTTCATCGTCATAATTCGACCTAATATATATCCCAAAAAAAGTATGAGAATATAAATTGAAATATTTAAAGATTGCTTTTTTACCTCTACTGTTTTATTTTTTTCTAAATTTTCACTTTTCTCATTTTGGGATGTTGCTAATCTATACTTTAAATTTTCTACTTCCTTTTTTAAAAATATATTATCCTGTTTTAATATACTATTAATAGGTTGTTCTTTCAATGTTATCTTTTCAATTGGAAATTCTTTTAATACCAGCTTTTCTACAGGTACTTCTTTTGTAACAATAACTTCTTTAATCTCAGGTTCTACCTTATGGACTCTACAAAATAATCGTTTTCTTTCCGTTGATAAATCTGGATATGGATAACCGTCTATCATAGTACTGCTAAATTCTTTACTATATTCTTTTATCTCTTTTTCATAATAATGCATTTTTTCTTGATATCGATATTGTTCTCTTCTGTAAACTTTTGTATGAGCACTTTCTTCAACTTTTTCTGAAGATACATTTTCTTCTTCATATAAAAATTGATTTGGCATCATTTTACGCTCCATAAAATTTATTGTCGTTGATATGGAAAACCACTGTCTTGTATAAGTCTGCATACAACTAGGCAGATCTAATTCATATAACCACTCTATTAAAAAGGCATTTTCTTCTTCATATTCATTAACAAGGGTCATTTCTACTTCTAATTCATCAAAATAACAAGGATCTTCTAATTCTAAAATTATTTCATTATCCAGTTTTTCCATTTTATAAGATATTTGATCTCTACCTTTATAAAATAAAATAGAAGCAAATGTAAGACTAGAATTATTTATTTCAGATACGCGAATATATTTGATTTTTTGCATCAATTGATAATGATAGACGACTTTAGTCTCAATATTTTCTTTTTCATTCGGATATTCTTCTTGCCACTCTGACCATGGACCAAATGTCCAAAAATTCGTTTCTAAGAATTCTTCTGATGGAGCTTCATTAAAATATCCACCTTCTTTTTTTATTTTGTACCATTGATACTCTTTTTCTTCTTTGATTTCTAATGTTCCTCCGTTTATCGCAGGAATCTTTTCTACCTCTTTCCACTCTTCTGCATACACAGTAAAAAATGGGAAAACCATTAAAATCAACATCACTAATTTTTTCATTTCTTTCACCTCAAAAGTATTATTCTATACGAAAACAAAAAAATACTAATTTTTCTTATAAAAAAAGTGAATTTTTTGAAGTTGTAAGATAAATGTAGACATAAAAAAGTGTCTACATTTTTTGTTATAATAAAAAAAGGAGATGATAAAAGTTGCAAGAAAAGGTCAAAGATTTAAATATTGGACAGCAAATGAGAAATATAAAATACTTAAACCAGCTTTAGAATTTGAGAAAAGTACATGGAATATAACTATAGAAGCAGGATTAAATAATGGAATGATTAATAATTGGATAAAAAAATATAGAGAAAATGGAATGGATGGATTAACTTCCAATATAAAAATATGAAATTGAAAATGAACAATCAAAAAAAGGATACCTAGTGAAAGGAGATGGTTCAGTTGTAACGTTCCAGAAATAAAACAAAAAGAGTTTGAAATTGCTGAAACATTAAGTAAAGAATTTTCTGTTAAGTCTTTATGTGAAATAATGAATATATCAAGAAGTGGCTATTATAAATGGTTAAAGACTAAAGATATTCTAAATAGATATGAAATCAATCGAAAAAATTTAGAACGATTAATTATAGATATTCATAAAAAAAGCCGAGTTATGGATATCATAGAATAAATGCGATAATAAGACGAGAAACTGGGTAGTATGTTTCTGGCAATTTAGTTCATAAAGTATGTAAAATTTTAAAAATAAGAAGCATGGCAAAACATTATAAAAAATATATAAAGGGAAAAGAATCAATCAAATATTTCTTTAATTATCAAATAATCATAATAATCAGGATCTTCCTTATTTCTATACTTATAATAAGTTTTAGGATTTATATTAAGTACAGCACACATGTTAATAAGTTTATAATTACCTTTATAAAGATTTATAAATTTTACCTTTTCTCTCGTTGTGCCTTGAGGAAGGACCGGCATTTTTTTAATATTTCATATCTTTCTTTCCAATCTTCTTTTGTTAAATCTGAATCTTTTTTTCTTCCTCTTTTTTTACCAACATTAGGATATAATTCAGGATGATTTATATATCTTCTTTTCCATGTTTTTACAGTGTATATTGATATATTATTTATTTTGGCAAGATGATATGCAGTTACACCATCGTTCATTTGATTAACAATGTCGTTTACAAATTTATCAGTATATTTGATGTGTTTTTGTCCTTTTGAAGCCATAAGAAAACACCTCCTTTCGGAAATGTATTCTATCATATTTTTATAAACAGGTTTTTAATTTATGTCTACTCTAAGGGGTGCATTTCATAGAACTCAACTAGGGTTTCAATAACACTTTTTTAGTGTCTACTTTTTATTGACAAGTTCAAAAAATTCACTTTTATTTCATTTTATCAATAGTACTAGCATTTGCTTTGACAATAATTTGTATATTTCCTAATTCACTATAATGATACCAACGTAGATTTTTTAACTCCCTCATAATCATATTATATACTTTTCTTCTACTTGCTTTATTTACTTTTTTATTTGTCGCTTTTAATCTATAAAAATTTGTATCATCCAATTCTTTTTCTTCCATATCTACATCTAAAATAAAATCAGAATAATAAGAAACAACAATTTTTATTTCATTATCATCTAGTGCGTTATCTTCCTTTACTTCATAATCATAGTAAGATATATGAAAATATTCATTGGTAAGTGTTTCTTCATAAACAATCTCTTTTCTACTAAAAGAATTGTCAGGCAGTCCTTGATAAACTTCAAAATCAGCAAGGGTTCCAATACTGAAAAAACAACCAGATACAAAAACAACAGCACTTATAATTAAAGAATAACAATATATTTTTTTATTTCCATATAATAAATTGTAAAATACTTTAGTAAGAAATGTTAAAAAGATAGTAACACCTAATAACATCAAAAACACACCTATAATTGGCACTCCTTTGATTAAGAGAAAGATTAATGCTACTAAAGCAATATAACACCCAAAATCAGCAATATATAAAGGAAAGACAATAAAGAAAAACAAGAGTGCTTTTAAAATCTCCAGAATAACATTGAAAGCACTAGTTTCTTTTCTTATAATTTGTTCTTTCTCTTCTTTTTCAATTACAGTTTTTTTTTTGTTTATTTTCTTTTTTTTTGAATCTTTTTTAGAAGTTACAAAATATGGTTTAAAGATAATCACTACAATAATGACACAAATAATTAAATAAATGACCCCTATAAAACATCTTAATAGTATCCTAAAGATAGAATCGAAAGGAGGAAAAGCCATTTCAAAAATATTTATTCCTAAACATTCTATCAAATAGAATGGAATTCGCAAGAGTGATAAGCCAATTAATAATATGATAGCTTTTATAACCACTTCAAATACCATTTCTAAAGTCCAATTTTGATCATTATTTTTAAAGTCTTCAACGACATCTTGAGTCCATTCTGATAATTTTTCTGCTCCTCTTTTTATTAGATTTTCTCCATCTTCTACAAACTCTTTTACTTTATCTTTATTTTTCGCATAATCAGGATTAATTTTATAAGCTTTTAAAATTTCTCTAGAAAGTTCATCAACACTCCCAAAGTCAGCTACCGCTTCCTCTTCACTACTACCATGTTTTACTTTTTCTTCAATGGTATCTTTATATTCATTTAAAATATCATTTCTTTCTTCTTCACTCAAAATTTGTAATTTTTCTTCTAATATCTTCAAAAATTTCTTTTTGTTCATAAATTTTCCTCCTCTATAAATTTATTTACTGATGCAGCAAAAGTTATCCAACTGCTTTTTAGTTCTTCTGTTCTTTCTTTTCCTAATACTGTTATATGATAATACTTTCTAGGCGGTCCTTCTGTTGATTCAACTAAATATGTTTCAAAATATCCTTCATTTGTGAGACGTTTTAATAATGGATAGATAGTTCCCTCATTTACATCAATTATTTTGCAAACTTGAGCAACTAATTCATATCCATAAATATCTTTTTTTGCTACTGATAACAAAACAATTAATTCTAATACTCCCTTTTTAAATTGTGTATTCATATCTCACCTCATCTACATTGTATAATAACTACTTGGCATTGTCAAGTACTGATAAAAAAAGAATAGCAAATCATATATTTTTTCTCATTGTATATACTTTATTTAGGAGTGATTAGATGTTTAATTTTTTTAAGAAGTTATTAAAAGACCTACACTTTTTTACAGCTGCCTATTCCAATAATGTATTTCCGGATCCACTTTCAAAAGAAGAAGAAGATTATTATGTTGAACAAGCAAAATTAGGAAATGCAGAAGCTAGAAATAAACTAATTGAGCATAATTTAAGATTGGTAGCACATATCGTAAAAAAATATGATCATCGAAATGAAGATATGGATGATTTAATCAGTATTGGTACAATTGGCCTTATTAAGGGAGTAGATAGTTACTCTTATAAACATGGTACTAGAATTACAACTTATTGTGCTAGATGTATTGAAAACGAAATCTTAATGCACTTTAGAAGTGATAAAAAAAATACCAAAAATGTTAGTATTAATGATTCTGTTGGATTTGATAAAGATGGAAATGAAATTACATTATTAGATATTTTAAAAGCACCTAAACCTGATTTTGCTTTAGATTTACATTTAAAAAATAATATTAAGCTTCTCCATCAATATTTTGATATTTTGACAGAGCGAGAAAAAGAAATTATTATAAAACGATATGGATTAAATAATGAAGATGCAATTACTCAAAAGGAAATTGCAAAAAAACTTGGAATTTCTAGAAGTTATGTTTCTAGAATTGAAAAAAGAGCACTCACTAAAATGCTCCATGAATTTATCAAAAATAAAAATAATAGTGATTAAAAAAAGAGCCATGCTCTTTTTATTTACATTTATATCCAGATCCTTCTAAAGCTTTTTTAACATCATCATATTTAGCATTAT
>CANRVY010000020.1 GCA_947643405.1 uncultured Mycoplasmatota bacterium
TAACATTTATAATTTTAAAAGACTGTTCACAAAAAATTATTTGTCAACAGTCTGAGAAAAGCCTTTTTAAAGGCTTTTTTTATTAAAACATAACATGCATATTTTTAACATCTATGATAACTATAATAATTTATTCAATGATTTTTTATATTCTACCACAAAAAACCTTGCTTCTTATATCAAGAAACAAGGTTCAATTTTCATAAAGTACTTTTTCAACGTGGACATAATTGGTACTGGTATCCACCATCTATATTTTCGCCAAACTCTGTTTGTGAATTGAGATGATCCCCACTATCATTACTTATAACACCTGATGGCACCAAACTTTCATATGTGTCCTTATCCTTATGTGTTAATTCAAATTCTTTTGTTCCATCACTATTATATTCAAAAGTTATATTCCATAAGTTTGTATTTCCAAACGTTTCAACAAAACAGTCCGTTTTTGTAATTACTATTCTGAATATTTCATCACTACCTCGATTGAGATCATTTGAGGGTAGGACGCCCTCTTTTAAAGGCGCAATTACGTTAATGATTGAACAGTTCTGCAAACTTCTAATTAAAGTACCATTTAAATCAATATCAGAATAATAAATGTTTACATTTATTTTATTTCCTGTATCTACTTTCAATTCAGAAGGGGCATAATATAATGAAACAGTTCCAACATTTTTATGAAATACTAATTCTTCTACCTCTTGTGGCATTTCTTGACAATCAACAATTACCTCTTTGGCATTTAAATTCGGTAATAAAGAAATTGCTGATCCTATATTACCAATGCCAATTCTTGGCAATTGCGTTCTAGGATTATTTGCCACAAAATCACTAAGACTTTCTAAATCTGAATCAGTAGAGAAAGTAATGCAACCATCTTTTTTTATCAGCTCTTTCATAACATTGCTAAAGTTTTTTAATGTACTATTTGCTAGTGTTATCTCATTCACTCTTTCACTAATTCCTTCTAAATCTACATTTTCACTTCCAGATAATTTTATTGCAACATTTTCAAAATTTTCTGGAATATTTAATTTTGAAAAATCAATTTGGCTTTTATAATTTACAAAATTTAATATTAAATTTTTATTTTCATCCTTTTTAAAAGCGATTAATTGATTAATTGCATCATAGAACTGAGTTTCTGTATAAGTCCCACTTTCTAAATTTGGTTCCTGATTACATAAACTAATTTTTTTTTATTATTTCCATTTTGAAAATATAACACATCTAAATTCATAGTACTATCAGTTGCAATCTTCATTGTATCTTCAATTGATAATTTAGATACTTGAATTCCCACTATATTTTGATTATCATCATAAATAAACTTCGCGTCTGTATTTTGGTCTACAACAATTTTAGGTTCTCTTTCTTTAGACAATTGTACTTCTTCCACACCATCTACTGGATTTGAAATTACAATATAAGGCGCTATGCTGGTTGTACTATATAAAGGCATTTTAAAATCTATTAATTCAATTCCATCAAAATAAACATTTGTTAAGGCACCTATTGCAATATTTGTATTTAATACTTCTTCCATAGATGCATTTTCACTTTTTGAAAGATGTAACCTTTGTGTATTTTCATTTATATAAAGTATGTTATGAGTTGAATTTCCAGAAATTTGAACCCATATATTAATTGCATTCACTTCAGAAATTGAATAAAAATCTTTCCCCTCAAGGGTGATTGCAAATGTATCAAAGAAAAGCTCATTCGATCTTAAAATTTCTTTAATTTCATTCATATCCCCTTGTTCAATTGCTACACTGCCCTTTTTTTGCCCTATTTCCCTAATAATCTCATAAGAATCTAATGTAGAACAATTTATTTTTAAATCTTCTGTTTTTGTAGTTAAACCATTTAAACTTACATTTTTAGAATGATGAACTTCAACATAGATTCCTTCTGGTAATTCAATTTTACTAAAATCAATTTGGTTCGAATAATTATTTAACACAATATGAATTTCATCTGCTTGATATTTTTTAAACAATTGATTTAATAAATCATAAAAAGTTTCATCTTCTAAAGATTCACATTTTTTTCCTTCTAATGTCATTGTAATTTGATACTCAGAAGTCAAACGATGTCCTCCAACCCCTGCTGAAGGTGATGGAAATCTATCATTTATTGGACAATTTATTGCATCTCTTTGTATCTCTAAATCTATATAATCTGTTGCTTTTTCTTTTAAGGCCTCCACAAAATCTGAAAATGTTTCTAATTGTTCTCCAATTGCATTTGCCTCTTCATAATCTCCTGTTATAATATCCTCGTTTTCAAATTCAGAAAGTATTATCACATTCTCTGATGTTGCCTCCTCTCCCACTCTTTGTTGGCATCCTGCCATTGTTAATGTTGCCATTAAACTAAATGGTATTAAAACTGCTGCTCCTAATCTTCTCACACCATTATAAATTCTAAAATTTTTCATTGTCTTCCCCCTTTAATTGAACATATTCTAGCATTATAAAAAAGTTTTGTCAAATTGAACAAAAAGAATCTAAAAATTTAGATTTTTTCGTTACATTTTTATTCATCAGCTAAACTATCAAAATATCCTTGAATAAAGACTACTGGTGTTCCCTTATCTCCACTTCCAGAAGTTAAATCACACAGTGAACCTATTAAATCTGTATATCTTCTTGGCGTTGTTCCTTGTGTTACCATTTTTCCTTTTAAATTAGCTTCCTTTTCTTTAATCGTTTTACAAATAGAAGCTTTTAATTCATCACCTTTTAAATCTGCATATACATTATCTGAAACATATTTTAGCTTAATTTCATTCGGAGTTCCTTCTAAACCTTTTGTATAAGCAGGAGATACCACTGGATCAGCAAGTTCCCAAATCTTTCCAACTGGATCTTTAAAAGCCCCATCTCCATATACCATAACTTCTATTTCTTTTCCCGTCTTCTCTTTCAATTCTTTTTGAATTTTTTCCACCAACTCTTGTCCATTCTTTGGGAATAATTTTAATCTTTCTTCTGTTGATTTATTGGAACCTAAAAGCCCATAATTAGGATTAAATCCACTTCCTTGAATTGATTCCTTTAAAATGTCATCTAATCCATATACATTTGCACCTTTTTTTTCTAACAAACGCTTTGTTGTTTTTCTTGTATGAATATCACATGCCAGAACATCTTTTGTATAGTCAAGAATCGCATCTGCATGATTTGAGAAAACAAAATTTACTTCTGCTCCTTCTTTTTCTACTAACTCTCTATAAAAATCTACATAATTAATTCCTGTAAAAGGATGAACAATAGAACCAAATTTTTCTAAATAAGATGTTTCATTTAATACATCTATATAAGGATTAATTCCATAATCTTCTAATAATTCATCATCAAACAAATGATTTCCTACTTCATCAGCTGGATAACTAAGAAGTATTGTTACTTTTTTACAGCCTCTTGCAATTCCTTTCAAAATTAAAGAGAAACGATTTCTACTTAAAATTGGAAATACAACACCAACATGTCCACTTGAATATTTTTCTTTTATATCTGTTGCTACATCATCTACATTGGCATAATTTCCATCACTGATTGCTACTACTGCCTCTGTAATTCCAACAATATCACGATTTCGGAATTCAAAATTCTCTGTTTTACTTGCTTCTAATAATGAATCAACCACAACAGACGCTAAATCCATTCCTTCCTTAATGATTGGGGTACGAATCCCTCTTACAACTGTTCCAACATTTCTCATATAACCCTCCATATCTATGTTACATCTTTATTATAGCAAAAAAAGGATAGCGAATGCTAGTCCTTTCTAGTGGTTTGCTTCACCTGACAATTCTTCAATCGTTTTACTTTGCGCTGATAATAAAGCCCCACTTGTCCAAGAAGATGTTAATCCATAATCAATATAAATTAATTGTCCTGACATATAAGAGCAAATATCACTGCCAATAACTACCATTGGATATCCCATATTTTCTGGAGAAGCTGCATATCCATTCCAGCTTTTTAAAAAAATGTTAGATATCATTTCTTCTCCTTCTTTTAAGTCTCCTTTTGGACTTGTAGAACGATTAAAGTCTTCTGTTAACCCTGTCGTTGTATCCCCTGGATTAATGACGTTCAAACGAATTTTTCTATCAATAAATTCTTTACTCATACATTTATAAGTAACATAGGATTCCAAACACTGTTTTGAAAATACATATGCACTTGCAATTAGTTCTGGATGTTCTTCATACCATTTCATCGCTTCTTCCCATGTAGGTAGATTGATTAACTCTACACATTTTTCATAAACTTGTTGCCATCCAAATCCTCCTACTGATGAAATATAGGTTACGGAACCATGGTCACTCATTCGTTCTAATAACTTTTCTGTCATGTATTTCTGACTATAAAAATTTACCTTTTGCACTAGCAATTCTTTCCCTGGAAAAAACGCAATTCCATGACATAAGAATAAAGCATCAATCTTATCTGGGAGCTCACTAATAACTCTATCAATTTCTTCCTTTTTGCTTAAATCTGCTTGCCATGACTTTATAACAGGTAAACAAACAGGATTGATATCAATAGCATACACATTCGCTCCCAATTCTATCAATAATTCTGTTGCTGCTTTACTCATACCAGAAGCAGAACCAGTAATCACGACATTCTTACCTTCATAACCAAATAACTTTTTTAAATCCATAATATCCTCCTTTATTATTTGTTACTTTTATTATAACACATTTCTATTTACAATCCTTTTTTTATATAAAATTTCTAAAAAAAGAAAACTATCTATGTTTTCTTTCTTCATCCCTTTTTTCCATTCCGTCCATAACAATACTTCTTCCAAGAAATTCTCTTTGCGCATTTACTAATCCCATTATATCTTTTGCAGTATATCCTTGATATCCTTTTGCTAGGGGATTAGTATAAACGATTTTATTTTGGCCCTCTAAAGTGACTTCCTCTATTGCTTGTGTAGTCCCTACAAATGGAATAACTCGGCTATCAACACTAATAGAATCAAAAGGATAAACTCCATCTAGGACTCCAGTATAAACAACCTCTTCTCCCACTTGCCATACTTTCCAAGAAACTACCTCTCCTATTCTTCTACTTAATGCTTCAAATTGTAAATTCGATAATTCTTCGCTCATGTTTTACCCTCTTTTCCTTCTATAATATACCATATTCAAAAATAAGATACAAGAAAAAATGTCAAACTTGACATTTATAACTCTTTTACTAAATAAATCTCGTTGTTTAAAATATTCTCTTGTTCTTCTATTCTTGTAAAATTCCAACCATTTTTTACTAAATAAGAAAGCATATCTCGCTTATCATTTCTAGTTTTTATAGTTACCTTTTGATAACCTCCTTTTTTGCTCCATTCAAAGAAATAATCAAACATTTTTGTTAAAGCACCAATTCTTCTGTAACGATAATCCACCCCTGCTAACCAACAATAAAAGCTTCCATTTTCTTCTTTTTCATATCCAATCATATATCCAATAGGTTCTTGATTAAAATAAGCAGCAATCACTAGATGTTTCTCATTCTGATACCTTTCTAGGAAAAAAGATGCTGGAGCATTTGGGTCATCAAATTCTACAATATTGGGATGGACTTTCAAAATATCTTTTATATCTGTTTCTTCCACCGTTATCATAATACACCTCATGTTCATTATAGCACACTTTTTTGTTAAAATTCTTTTTTCTCATAAATATGCTTTGATAATATATAAGAGCCTATTAATATTAAAATAGATACAATGATAATTAGAATCATACTATATTGTTCTAAAAACGAAATCATATCTTTAGGAATATTTATTGATTTCAGTAAAATTGTGAATAATGAAACTCCTAAAAATGTAATTACAAACATTGCGATCCTACCTTTTTCATTGCCAAACTTAAAAATAATAGGATAGGTAATAGAAATTAATAAAATAACTGCAAAAATTGATCCTCCCATTGTCCCAACTATTTCTTCTAGGTTCAATTGATTTCTAACTATCCCTATCACAATGGATAAAATTGACGCGATTGCAACAGAAATCAATAATAAAATAATAGTTGTTACATATTTGGCACCTACAACATGTTTTCTGCCATTTGGAAGTGTTATAGCATAACTATCCCATTTGTTATATTCATCATAACTAAAAGTAGATAGAAATAATACGACACTGATAAAAGATGGTAAGAATGCTAAATTGATATCTTGAAAAAGTGCCATTCCAATTAACACAACTAACATAACACCTACTGCTTTCATATTGCCTTTAATTAAAAATAAATCTTTTTTTATAAACCCTAACATGATTTTTCCCCCTTTATCATCAAAACCATAAGTTCTTCTAATGTAATTTTATCAATCACAAAATTGGCATATTTTTTTAATAATTTATTTCTATCACCAATCAAAATTTCATATCCATATTTATTTTTCTTATATTGCATGATATCTTCTGGCATAATCATAGAAAACTCATTTAAAGAACATTTTAAAATTCCATATTCTTCTAGCAATTCATCTCTATCTTTATGTAATAATATTTTTCCCTTATCAATAAAAACAATTTGATCTGCAATATGTTCTAAATCACTTGTAATATGAGTGGATAACAAAATAGTATGTTCTTCATCCTTGATAAAATTTAAAAAGATGTCCAATACTTCACTTCTTACTACTGGGTCAAGTCCACTTGTTGGTTCATCCAATATCAGCAATTTTGGATGATGAGAAAGAGCGGTTGCTATTTCAAGTTTCTTTCTCATTCCTTTGGATAATGTTTTAATCGCTTTATCAAATGGTAAGTTAAAATCTTGAATATATTTTCTAAATAATTTTTCATCCCATTTTGAATAAATTGATTTCATGGTTGAATTAATATCTTTGGCAGTTAACAATTCAGGAAAGAAGGAATTATCTAGCACAACTCCAATTTCTTCTTGAATCAGATTGTTGTCTCCAATTTCCTGTCCAAACAATTTAATACTTCCTTGTTCTTTTTTAATGATATTTAAAATAGATTTAATCAAAGTTGTTTTTCCTGCACCATTTTCTCCAATTAGACCAATAATACAACCACTTGGAATTTCCAAATTGATTCTTCCAAGTTCAAATTTTTCATATTTTTTTACTAAATCTTTTATCTCTATTACATTTTTCATATTTCACTCTCCATTAAAAATTCTAGTATGTCATAGACTTCTTTTTTCTCTATTCCAAAACGTTCTCTAATTTCAATTGCTTTTAAGATATGCTCTTCTATTTCTTTTTTGGCTTGTTCTTTAGCAAGTTCCATATTTTGGGGTGCTACAAAAGTCCCCTTCCCTTGCACAGAAATAATATAGCCATCTTTTTCTAGTTCATCATAAGCCTTTTTTATTGTCATAACGCTAATCCTAATATCAACAGCTAAATTTCGGATAGAAGGAAGTGGTGCTCCCTCTTTTAATTCTCCACTCATAATTTGGTCAATCATGGCATTTTTAATCTGTTCATAAATTGGAATTGGACTACTATTGCAAATAATCAATTTCATATATCACCTCTAACTGTTATAACAATAATATAACAGTATATAACATTTGTCAATAAAAAAATTATCAAAATGATAATTTTAATTGTAATCGTCAAATTTTAGAGTTCTTTTATCAAACATGAATTTTCCATATTTCTCATATACTTGGTCAGCGATGCAAGAAATAATTTCTTCTGCTTGTTTTTTTCCTCTTCTGATAATCAATTATCCAATTCAAAAAAATAGAAGTTCTAATTTTGAAAGTGAAGTTTCATATTTTATTTGATTTTTTTGGTTCTTTTAATTGTATTAACAAATCAATATATCTTCTATAAATTGTTGGAAAATCATAAGTATATAAATATTGCTTTGCCTCTTTTCTTAATAATTTGTAAACTTTCTAATTTTTTATAAATTCTTCTTTATTGATATCTAAAATCTTAATTTTTAATTCCATTTTTCCATACTTCTATTCCTTTCTTATTCTATGATTTCATATAATACTTCTAAATCATCATTTATGAGCAACTGATATATTTTGGTACTGATGATGTGATTTAGTTTTTCATCGAGAAATTCTATTTTGACTATAGTCTTTCCAGCTTTCTTTGGAATAAAGTGAAGCTCCAAAGAAATTTTATTTCCATTATATTTCAAATTGAACGTTTTTATTCCCAATAAACTAGGTTCTTCAATCATTATTTGATAAGTGTTTCCTTGCTCTTCTATTTGAATCATTTCATATTTGTTTTCTTTTATCACTTCTAGTCCTGCTTTTTCTAAACTTTCTATTGTAATTGGATATTCCGTTGGATTGTTTTTTAGAATTTCTTTGACCAAATATTTTTGATTATTTATCTTTACATAAACGGAATCGCTTTTCACGCAACTAAAGTTATAAATATATAATTCATCTTCATAAAATGGTTCTAATGCATCTGCACAAGTAGAGGATTCATCTATAATTTGAATATGATTATTTCCTATTTTATTTAGATTTTTCTGATAGAGAAATTCACGATATTGAAATAGAAAATATAAAATAACCATTACAAATATAAATATAGTAGCTATTTTAAAAAGCGATTTTTTATCTACTTTATTTTTTCTTAGTAAAAAAATATTTTCAATTACATTTTGAAGTGTTGGTAACTTTAATACTTGATATAAAAGAAAAGCTCCCAATACATTGAGTATGACATCATCAATATCACAGCTTCCAGATAAAGTGAATAGTTGCAAAACTTCTATTATAACAACAAATAAAGTAGTTGTAATCAAAAATACTTTCCAATTTTTTTGTTTTGGAAAAAGAAGAGTGAGAAAGAAAGCAAGCGGCATTAAACAAACAAAATTACCAATTAAATTAAAGAATATGATTCTAGTAGAAAGCAAACTGTCAAAGTTACTAATATATTCGAATATTGTTTTAAAAGGGATGAAATTAAAAGAATGATTGATATAGTTATTCCATAATTCAGTAGACCATTTGGGAATGATTCTCCCATTTCTTCCCCAAGCAGGGTCAAATAAGGTAAGTGTTAAAAATAAAAGGACATATAGAAACATAAAAATCCATAAATTGATTATCAATGGTTTTTTGCTTTCTATATTTTTAGATAATAGAACTCCTCCCATATGAAGAAATAAAACACATCCACAAAGGAGTATCAATCTTCCAACTTCGGATAATGTAAATCTAGAAGAAAAATCAAGTACAATATAAATCATCAATAGCGCTATAGCTATGGAATATAAAACAATACTGCTTGCTTTTTTTTTCATATTACTTTTTACGAGCTACTATAATTAACGTAGTTGGTGCTGCTTTTAATTTTCTAGCATCCCAATAGTGACTTTGATAGTCTCCTATTCCATTTTTTTCTTGCGGATTTTCTTCAATTACTTGTTCTATTTCCATTCCATTATTGATGATTCCATTCATAATTGTTGATATTTTTAAATTATATTGCATTAATTCTACTTTACTTGGCCCTTTGGTAATAATCTGTTTACTTTCATCATTATAGTTATGAGCAATCACTAATTTATCTTCTTCTATCTTCAAGCAATTAAAGAAAGGGTGTATCCAACATAGTATTAATTTGCCATCTGATTTTAGGTATTCACTAGACAATTTTAAAGTTTGCATTGGATCGGAACTAAATCCAAGACTATACAGTGACAATACATAATCAAAATATTCTAATGGCAATCCTGGATTTTCTTCCATAGGAGAAACAACAAATCTAGAATTTTCTATATTTAAACTTTCTGCTTTTTTGATTTGTTCTTCTGAAATATCTAATCCCCATATTTCATCTGCTCCTTTTTTCTTTAAATATTCCAGGCTTTTCCCAGAAGCACATCCTAATTCTAGTACTTTTTTCCCTTCCATATTTTTAAAAAGTTTTAGCTTTTCTTCATTTGCCATAAATGGGCCATATTCTGGTAAAGAGGTGTTAGAAAAAGGTTCCCCATTTTTCACTAACGCATTCCATCCTTTTTTATTAATTTCACAAAAATTTTTCTCCATTTTATTCCCACTTTCTAAATCATATTATACAATAACAGTTTTCCTTTTACAAGAAAAAAACTCAAACTTAAATTTGAGCTTCTATGAGTTTTTTATTATTGAGCAATCGTTCATCATTAGGACAAAGTTCGATGGCTTGATTGATGCATTCTAAGGCTTTCTCATAATTTCCTTGATAATAATAACTTAAAGATAATAAATCATAAACGGTATGGTTCCAGCTAAAAGGTTCATTAATGTAACTTTTTTGATGTGTTTTAATTTCTAAAGCTTTCCAACAATATTCTTCTATCAATTTCCAATTTTGAAATCGATTTTCTAAAAGAGCTCTTTCAATATAAGCATCTCTTAAATAAGGTGCTTCTTCTATTGCTTTATCTAACCACATCCTGGCTTCTTCGAAACGCTCTAATGCAATATAAGAACGAGCGATAAAACGCATAGAAGCTGCTCTTTCATCTTTCCAAGTTGCTCGCTTTAAATTTAAATGCTTTATTAAAGTATCAATTGCTTCATTCCATTTTTTATAATACATATATTCTCTTCCTAAATAATGCATATTTCTATCATCTTCTGGATCTTCTTTTACAGACAATTCTAATAGTGGTAAATAATTACTTCTAGATTTATTTGCATCTGGATAATGATTTAAAGTAATATTAGGGATGGTAATTGTATGTTCTTCTCCTTCATAACTCAATACTTCATGTACAGGATGCGTCCATTTATATCCTGTTCTTCGATGCATTTTTTCAATATAAAAATTGACTGCTGGTTTGCCGAATTCATCAAAACTCCAATTGTAATTATATCTTGCTCTAGTAGTATCAGAAGTCCAAACTGCTTCTAGTTTTTCTCTCCACCCTTCTTCAAATACTTCATCTAAGTCTGTACAAACACAAATATCTGTGTCTGTTGGAACTAATTCTAATGATTCATTTCTAGCGACGTCAAATCTCCAAGGGTCTATTTTTTTTATCGTTACATTCACACCAAACTTTTTTAATTCTTCTACAGTACTATCAGTAGAACCAGTATCTAATACAAAAATTTCATCTGCTTCTTTCATTGAACTTACCCAACGACTAACAAATTTCTCTTCATTTTTTGAAATCGCATATACACAAACTTTCATAAATCCTCCTATCATTATAATATATTAGAGTTATTTATTTTCAGTTCCTATATTGAATTAAATATAAGGATTTGCTATAATATGAGTAGAAGCGCTGGAATAGCTCAGTAGGTAGAGCAACTGTCTCGTAATCAGTAGGTCGCGGGTTCAATTCCTGTTTCCAGCACCATTGACGAATCTGTTCGAACTATTCGAACTTTGATATATAGAATCAATCGAAAGATTGGTTTTTTTCTGTTTTAAGAAAAAATCATAGAAAGGTTGGTGTCTATGATTAATGTAATCAAAAAAGAAATTGATATGGAGGAATCTTTAAAAAAGAGATTAGAGATAATATGTGATTTTTGTAATACTACTCCAACAATTATAAATGGTAGTATTCGTAAAATTGATAAGACTAATTTAAACTATATTGAACCTCATAGAATAATTATCAATAATGTAATGTTTCTTGCTTTTAACTATTCCAATGAAATCTATATCAATAATTTAAGTAAAAAAATTAAAATATCAGAATTAGAAAACTACATAAAATCTATGAATTAATGCTTACTAGGTAATAGACAAAATAAGAAAAATGTTGTATTATGTAATTGATTTACAAAGACTTATTTTGAGAAGTAAAAGTATTAGTTTGTAGTACCTTTACTTCTCTTTTTTTGAAAAATTAGAAAAAGGGAGATGATAATTGATGTATGATGATGTAAAGAAGATTGCAGGTTTGTATATAAGAGTTTCAACAGAAGATCAAGCTAGAGAGGGATTTAGTTTATCAGAACAAGAAAAGCGTTTAAGGGCTATGTGTGAGTTCAAAGGTTATGAAATCTATAAAGTATATGAAGATGCTGGAATAAGCGCTAAAACAGGTAATCATAGACCAGAATTTGATAGAATGTTAGAAGATATAAAGAATAAAAAGATTAATACGATTGTGGTATTAAAACTTGATAGACTTACTCGTTCAGTTGCCGATTGGGAAAAAATTCTAACATTCTTAGAAGAAAATGATGCTTTTCTTGATTGTGCTAATGATGATATAAACACTACTAATGCTAATGGTAAGATGATTTCAAGAATACTTACTTCAGTTAGTCAACAAGAAATTGAAAGAACAAGTGAAAGAACGAAGATTGGCTTAGCAGGAGCAATAAAGGTTGGACATATTCCCCACCAAAGTCCATTGGGATATAAAAGAAAAGACAAAACTCTAGTGCCAGATTTAACAACAAAAGATGTAGTTATTCGAATATTTGAAATGTATCATAATGGCTTATCATATAAGAAAATAAGTAATATCTTAAATGATGAAAAAGTGTTAGATAAAACAAATTGGAGAGATTCTACTATTGTTGGTATTTTACAAAATGAAATTTATAAAGGTGATTTCGTTCATGGAAAGAAAACTAAGAAACCTACTTATTATGAGAATGTAGTTGAACCAATAATCAGCAAAGAATTATGGGAAGAATGTCAAGTACAAAAGAAAAAGAACTCTAGGAGTTATCAGAGAACACTTACCTATCTATTCTTGCAAAAATTAAAATGTCCCAAATGTGGAAGAATCTTAGGTGGTAAAGCAACAACAAAGAAAAATGGTAATTCATACTTTTATTACTATTGTAATGATTGTAAATTAACGATTAAAGAAAATGTCATAGAAGAATATATCAGTGAGTTTATAGATAATATTGTGGAATATGATTCAGTTGTTAATCAGTTTTTTTTGCCTATGATTAAACAAAAGATAGAAAATCCAAAGGAAGATATTGAAAAAGAAATTAAGAAACAAAAAGATAAATTTGCTAGAATTAGAGAGGCTTATGTAAACGAAGTATTTACTCTTGAAGAATATGACTTAGAACGAAAAAAAGTAGAAAATACTATCGAAGATTTAGAAACAAAACTAAACGAATCAGAAGTCTGTGATGAACTAAAATTTACACCAGAAGATATTCTTGTTAAACGAGATATAGACTTTATTAATTCAGTTAAATATCCAGAAAAGTACAAAGAATACAATAAGTCTTGGAAAGATTTTACAAGAGAAGAAAAAGCCAATTTAATTATGAATTATATTGAAGATATTACTTTAAAAGAAACTTATAACAAAAAATGTGATGTAGAATTTATTAAATTTAGAGAAAGCATTGTAAATCCTTGTAATGATTTATATTTTAATGGATATTTAGATAGAAAAGATTATGCAATCTTTGGTAATGTTATGGGAACATTAAGATTTAGTGAATATCGAAATGATGACGAAGTATGGCAACACATTTTAAGATTAAGAGAGTTCTATGATGTAGGATTTTATCAAGCAACTTATAATACTGAAACTTCAATGTTCTACTTTAATATTGATGAAGATAGTCAAGCAATCGTTAGAATATTTCCTATGGAAAATTATAGAAAAATTGATCCAAATATGAAAATGGAAGAATACGATTTAGGCGTGCTTTATATCAATAAAGATAGTGGTACAATTCTTGAAGATGAAGAAGCAGTATTTAAGTATATTCCAGATAAAACTGATGGCATACTTACTAAAGAGGTAAAGCCTACTATTGTGAAACCTGCTAATGCTATTGGATTAGCAGAATGTACTACCTACGAAGAAGAAACTTCCGAAGAAGTTGTTTCTTCCTAAGCTTTATGTAATTTTGTTTTATTACGAAGTTTTAAAACCATATGGAATAAAGTAAAACGGATTCTAAGGTGTCCTTAGCCCACGAGGGCATTTTGCTATACTTGGCAAAATCCCTAGGGGGTTAAGTATTTTGTCAAAGCCAAAATATAGCTAAAAAATCACCATTAAAACAACTATAAAAATATAAAAATAAAGGAGTGTGATTTATTATACAATTAGCATATTCATTTCATTTAGGTAGTGATAAGAATAAGAAAAATAGTTCTAGAACTAGTGCAAAATCTAATGTAAGTGGTACAACATCTAAAAGTAATAATGCAATACAAAATTCAGCAGGATTAACTAAGTGTGATAACCATAATTACAGAAAATATGATGACAGAGAGTATGACATCGAAATTATTAGAGGTAGTTCTTCTCTTGTAGATGATGTGAAGAAGTTATATAGAGATGAGTTTGATGAGGCAAAGGAAGAATACAATGCTAAACAAACAAGAGAAAATAGGAAAATTAACGACTACTTTACTCATATAAGTAACAATTCTAAAAGTGATCTAGCTTGTGAGATTATTATAGAACTTGGAGATAAAAAGTATTGGGATACAAAGGATATAAAGTTTAAAAAACGAATGACAAATGTGTTTAAACAACAAGTTATTGATTTAGAAACTATACTACCTACTTTTAAAATAGCTTCAGCCATTATCCATTATGATGAAACAAGCCCACATCTTCATATTGTAGGAGTTCCCATTAAAATCGGTGGTAAAAATGGTATGAAAAAACAAGTTGGAAAAAGTGATGTTTTTACCAAAGAATCACTTCGTAAATTGCAAGATAAAATGAGAGTATTATGTATTGAGTCGTTCAATAAAGAATATGGACTTACTAACTCATTAAAAGGAAAGAAAAAAGGCAGAAATCGTGATTATCATATAACTGAAATGGACGACTATATGGAAATGAAAGAACACCTAGAAAAAAATCAAGAACGACTAGAAATAGCCAATAAAAAAGCATTAGAACTTGATAATCATACCAAAGAAGTAAAAGAAATTATAACTGATTTAAAAACAACTTTAACTTCAAAAGAAAAATATGTTTTAAAACAAGAAGATAAAGATAAATTAGTATCTTATATTGATTCAGTTAGTAAAACAAATGATGAATATAAGAAAATCAAAACTTTATCTGTAACTCTTAACAATGTAGATATAGAAATAAGGGAAAATCATGATAAAATCAAGACACTAACTGAAAATAATAAAGCACTTACTTTAAGAG
The DNA here is from genome assembly GCA_947643405.1 of uncultured Mycoplasmatota bacterium. Lineage (GTDB taxonomy): Bacteria > Bacillota_I > Bacilli_A > RF39 > UBA660 > MGBC102946. The sequence continues at coordinate 15,121 of CANRVY010000020.1, forward strand.
TAGAAAATTTAACTAAGAATATCAGTAGCAAAGATAAAGAAATAGAAGAATTAAAAGAAGAAAATCATTCATTAAAAAATACTCTAGAATTTTGGAAAGATAAGTTTTTACGAGTTATGTCTTTAATCAAAGATAAATTATTTGGTAAGGAAAAAGAACGAGAAAACTACTTTGATGTATCAAAAGATTTATACAAAAAAGGCATTATTAAGGAAGATACTTTTAATGACTTAAATGATAAATATAATTTTAGCAAAGAACATGATAATAAGGGAAAAGATGATTTTGAGATAGAAATTTAATTAAAAATGTAGATTTTATTAAAAAATAATGTATAATAGTAGGTACTTAACAGATTGGGGGAAAATTAATCATGTTAAAAGAAAAAAAATCGGTGTTTTTGATTTATGATAAAAAAATAGCACCACGTTTTAATAAGTTATTATCTGAAAATTTAGAAATTGAAACTGAACTTGAAGATTATGGATGTAATAAACTTGTTTCAGTTTCAGTTGAAGATTATCAAAGAGCTTTAGAGGAAGGTCTCAACATTTCAAATCTAAATCATTGGGATATGAGTTGGGTAAATGCTTATAAAGAGCCAAGACCAGTTGGATATATTAATATAATGTATAGTAGTTTGCCAAAAACAAGAGAAGCCAGTTCTTTATGGGAAGCATTTGAATTACCAGATCATTGTCCTATTGATATTAAAGAATATATTGAGAAACTACAAGCATTTTTAGGTGGGCGCCCTATAAAAATTAAATACAATAGTTTTGATAATGCAATAGAGTTTTTAGTTAAAGGTTTATTAGAAGATTATGAACTTGTAAAACAACAATGTGAAGGATTTAATTACGTTATGAAAAATTCACCTTTTATTAAAACTACATTTTTAGAAAAAGATGGAACTTTAATTAGAACTGAAAAAGAAGAGGAAAAAGAAGAATCAAGCCTTAAATCTTATTTTAATGAATCTATGTTTGTGGATGGTTTATTAAGACCAGAAGGTTCTAATATTGCGCCAAAAACAGATACTGACCAAGATTTAACAACAGGTTATAAATATAATAGTCGTAGATTTGGTGCTAGAAATTTTGATATCAGTTCTGTTGGGATTTATGATTTGACAGAGAGCATTCAAGGAACATTCCTTATTTATGAAGAAAAAGATTATAATCACTATTGGAATAACGAAAAAGAGGAACAAACGAATTGTAAATCAATAATGCCTTTCACTATGTTAGATAATGGTAGTTTTGAAAGTAAAGTTACTATTCAAGATGGAGAAACAGTAGTAGTAAACACAAGTGTGAATGTTATTAGAAATATAGTCGGTTGTAATTTTGATGATAAGAGTGTAAGAGATGGATTGTTTTCTGGACTTGCACATGAAGATTGTAGAGGCAATTTTGAATTAAACGAATATTATAAAACAATTTCTAATAGAACAAGATTACTTCATTATTCTGAATCTTCCGATTTCTTTGAGGTGTATGAATTGCCTAATGGATGGGTTGTTGAAGATGGAATTTCAAAGTTAGAATATCCAAAGGTATTTGATGATGTAGATTTTGATAAGCAAGATAAGGATCTAGAAGAAATTAATGGTATTTTAGCATCACGAACTAATAGCAAAGGTATGTCTTTAGTTAAAAAAATTGATAATAGCAAGTAAAAATTTGCTATTATTTTTTAAAATTTTATGGTAATATATATTTAGTGATTGATTCTTATACCAATCGTTGTGGTAAAAAGTTGTAGATAACTACGACAATGGCACCAGATTTGATTGCTACTCGAACTTTATGTATCGAGTTTTTTGTTGCTTTATTTTTATTCTTCTGTTATGATATAGAACAAATTAGTTGACTATTAGGTGGTGATTAAAATGAATCCTTATGAAATTATTAATATTTTTACTCAAAGTCATCAATTAGATGAAAACAATCCAAATGTTTTGGGAATTATTTTTTATGGAAGTACCAAATATCAAACAAATAAGCCGAGCTCTGATATTGATTTATTAATCGTTACCAGCTCTCCTAAATGTTATAAAGGAGTTACTTATATTGATGGAATAAAGATCGAATATTTTGAAAAATGCTTTGATTATCTTCTAAATCAAATATATGATATGAAAAGTTCTTTAGATTATTCTTTATTATCTATATTTAAAAATGGAGAAGTCTTATTTAGCAGAGATTATTCAATTGAATATTTAACTGATGAAATTTTATCCCAAAATAGTTTTCTAAATAAAAAACATGTTACAAGTCATAGAATTTTAAATGAATGGCTTGAATTTTTTGATGGAATCAATATCGATAGTACAATGTTTCCTTTTATATATCACAACTTATTAGAGTTTATTAGAAAACTATTTCATGAAGAAAACGGTTTTTCTAAATTACCAATAATGAAGGTTTATGATCTATATCAAGATAAGAGTTATGCAACTAAATTCTATTGCGCTAAACTCCCTCCCCAGGAATTTAGAAGTTGTTTTTTAGATTTGATAACAAGTCACTATAACCATTCCCAATTTCAAACTTTACTAAAAACTATTTCTCCAAAAGAGGAATATAGTGAGTCTTCTCCAAAAGCATATCGTTTAAATGAATTAAAATATAAAAGTACAATTGCTGAAACTTGTGTTTCTAAAGTAATTGCATTATATCAAGAAAATCATCCAGCTTCCTTGCACTGCTATTATATTGCTTTAGAAAAATTAAGAGTCTTATACTGTAATATTAATGGTCTCAATGAATCAATTCATCATTTTAAAGACTCCTATGATGCAGAATTTCTATCTTTCTTTCAAAACTGCATTGATAAAATAGACCCAAATAATTTGAGAAATTTATTTGTTTTTATTTCCTCTCCACTTAAAATGGATTATCATCATTATAAAATTTTAGAATGTCATACATAAAAATGGCATTAAAAATTCTATAAGTTTTTTTTACAAGTTTACAATTTAAAGCAAATCTTATTATGAAATAAAAAATGATTCGGTTAAAAATCATTTTTTTCTTTTACTATCTCTACAACATGAAACCCTAAAGCTTTTGCACGTTCAATACAACTATCATCATTAAAATGCATACAATAAACAGATTTTTTAAATTCTTCTGGTATTGCATCTTTTAAGATTTCAATATATAAATGAACATTGCCAGGAAAATTCGCTGTTGTTGTATCTATATATAATTTATCAATTGGCTGATTGGCAATCAAGTTTTTAATTGTCTCCACTTCCCTTGTGTCTCCAGAATAATAAACAATTCCCTTTTTGGTAGTAAATAATAACCCGTAACTCTTTAATTCATCACAATGATCTGTTTCTATATATCTAATTGTATCAAAGGTTTCATATTGTCCATCAAAACTTTTTTCATCAACATAGTGATACATTGATTTTGTACATCCAAATCCACTCAATATTTTTTCAATATTAGAAAAATGTTTTGCGTTTTTAGGTAAAATAATATTTAATGGTTTTTGTAATGTATAAAAAGAATAAGTGATCAAACTACCTAAGCTGCCAATATGATCAGAATGGGTATGCGTTACCATTATATTGATTGCTTCTATATGTTTTAATAAATTTTTTTCAATCAGTCTTTCAAATATATTTTCACCACAATCTATCAAAAAGATTTGATTGTTCTCAGTAAAATAAGCAGAATTATTTCCCTCTTTTGGATTTAGTGATGCTCCCCTTCCTAAAAATTTTAATTCCATATTTTCCTCTCCTCTTACATCTAAGTCCAGTTCCTATATTATAAAAATAATCAAAAAAGACTATATAAAAAATAAATTACTTTCAATTAGTCTCTTTTATAAAATAGATCCCGAACCTTTATTCAAAATACCAAGTATTTGCATATTGTTCATTTAATGATTTATAAAGTTCGTTCTCATCTAAATTAAATTGTGTTCCCTTTTTTGCTTTATTAAACCATAAATTAACAAATGATAATTTTTTATCCATATCATCTGCATACTTTACAATAATAGCTTCCAAAAGTTTTGGAGGTAAAGTCCTCTCTTGTTCATGTGTAATTGCAATAATGTGCAATACCTGATCTTTAAATTCTTTATCTATAGAATATTTTGACAAATAGGAATCTATAATATGTATACTTTTGTATGAGTTTCCTAAAAATTCGTGACTATTTGATATGTAATCAGATTGATTATTCATAAAATCAGAATACTCATATACTTTTCCAATATCATGCAATAAAGAACCAAATATAATTAAATCAGAATCCATTTTCAATCTTGCATACAAATCCATAATTGATATAGCATTTTTAGCTACACAATACATATGACATAAGAGACCACCTTTATAGTAATGATATCTATTTATAGAAGCTGGTTTACGCATTAATTTTTCTTTATAATCAGATAATATCTTTTCACAACATTCTTTTAAAATTGGATTTTTAATTTGGTGAATTAATTTAATACATTGATCATAAATTTGTTCTAAATTTACATTTTCCATGAATCTTTCCTTTCAATTTTTATTTCATTTTAATATATTTATCTAAAATTTGTTTTACTTCATCCTTTATAATAGGAACTCCAATTGTATCACAAAAACCAATATTGATATAAGTGTCTTTTGTTTCTATATCTTTATGCTTTGTCATTAGTACTACTGGAATATTAAAACTATCAATTGTTCTTAATTTATCAAAAGTATGAACACTGCTCAGTTTTGGTAAAGTTTCATCCATCAAAATTAATTGATAACTTTCTTTTTTTCTGATTTTTTCTAAGCATTCTTGTCCATTTGCTACAACACTATAATCAACGTGAAATTTTTTTAATAAAGTAGATAGTTTTTTTTCGATTTTTTCATCTGATGTAACAACTAAAATGTGATCTTGATTTATATAAATGTTTTCGTACTGTTTAACTGCTTTTGATAGTTCATTTTCTTGTTTAATAGGTATCTTCTGATCTATCACTACTACAAATTTACTTCCTTTCCCGACTTCACTATTAACTGTAATTGTACCACCTATTAAATCAACTAAAGTTTTTATAAATACTAAATTTTTCTGACTATCATCTACACCATTTGAAAGGTCATTTTTACTCTTATCAAATAAATTATTTAATTGTTCCACATTTATTCCTTTTCCTGAATCTTCTACAGTTACAATTAATCGGCATACATCATATTTAATAACTGAATTAACTGTAATTTCAATAAAGCCTTTGCTAGTATGCACCACAGCATTCTCAAGTAAAGTTCCCAGAATCTGCTTTAATCGTAAAGAATCTCCACTTAAATATTCTGGAATACTTTGATCATAATTAAAACGCAACTCTAAACTTTTTTCTTTGGCTTGTAATTTTGTAGCACGAACCAAACTATTAAATAAGTTAGCTGGTTGATATTTATGAGCTGTAATAGAAATTTTTCGATTTTCTAATTCTGATATATCTAAAACACTATTTACCAAAGAAAGTGCATTTTTAGATGAATATTTAATTTCTGTTAAATTATTTTTTATTACTTCACTATCATTTTCCATTAATGCCTCTTTACTTAAACGACTGATTTCTCTAAGTGGCTCTCGTAATTGTTGAGTAATATTAAATAAAAAGGTAGATTTTTCATTATTGGAATTCTCTGCATATTCTCTTGCTTTATGAAGTTCTCTCAATAACTGAATATCAGGATTTTCAATTGTAAAATACATCATAAAAGATACAAAAGTTTCCATTCCTGTCATTAATATAATACTCGGATTTAACATTTGTATTGTTGCTACAACTGCTCCAAATACAATAAATACAAAAAGTGGTAAATATCGCTTTTGTTTTATGTTTTTAAAATTTTTCAATAAACTTCTTAACCAGGCTATGATGCAAATCCCACTTGCTACATAAATAATATTAATACTAGCTCCATAAGTATATCCATTTGTACCATTATAAGAGACATGCATTGGTAGCAAAAACATTACTATAATTAAAACCCAATAAATAACGGTCCATTCTTTTCTAATACTTTTTATTAATTGTTTCTGTTTCTCTGGCTGTTTTTGATAGGAAATAAAACGAATGTAAACAGTAAATATTACTAGCCAACTAATTAAATAAACCAAATATAATCGCAATATAGCAAATGCAATTAATGGTACAGAATCAGTTATCTTTAGTGCCCAATGGCAGCTAATATCAATAACTAATCCAAATAAATTTATAACAATTATCCACGAATATAATTTATTTTCAATTGTATTAATTCTCTTTTTAGAAAAATAAATAATTACTAATAAAATACTAAACGCTAAACAACCATAACGAAATAATAAGCCATCTGTCATATCAAACACTTCCATTCTTTACTATAACCATTATATCATGTTCTACTTACAATATAAAGAAAAAACAATAGAAACTATTGAATTTTCTATTGTTATATTATGCTGTAAAAAATTTTTGAACCAATTTTAAGATTTTTCCCTTTTCTTGCTCCATTGGTGCTTCTGCCAAAGGAACTCCTTTTTGCATTGATTCTAAATCCAAAACAGGGCTTCCATCTTCTGGTAACGCAATATAAGAATAAGTTTTTCCATCCATTGGTTTTGCATATCCTGTTCTCTCTCTTTTTAGAGCTGCAATATCCCTTTTTCCAGCTTTTGCTCGTGCAAACTTTGTTTTAAATTTAAATCCATATGGAATAGAAGCAGGGTGATTTTTGAATGCCTCTTTGCATCGCTTGTCTAAGTCAAATAAAATTTCTTCTTCATGCCCCACATATTCTTCACTTAAAACAACAAATGCAACTGGTACTTCTCTTGCACCATTTTCAATTTCTAAACCTACTACTTCGCATTGAACCACTGCCTCATTTTGAAATAATACATTTTCAATATCAAATAAATATATTTTTTCTTCTTCTGGTCCTAAAATATAATCTGTTGATCTTCCAAGTACATGAATTCCACCTTGCTCATCAATGAAACCAATATCTCCTGTTTTCCCCCATACAGTACCATTTTCATCGATTGAAAAATTAGCTTTCGTCTTTTCTGGATTATCTTTATAGCATTTCATTCTACAAGGTGTTGAAGCTAACAAAATTCCTCTTTCATTATAGGTTTGTTCTTCTGACGTTTCTATATCAATTGCTTTCATATTTACCCAAGGAAGTGGAATTCCCACCGAATCTGCTATATTAAAATTCTCATTTGTAACAGTTAAGCAGGCACCATCTTCTGTTCTACCATAACCTTTTTGCATAGCCATTTCTGAATAATGTGCTTCTAAAAAACGATTACACCATCTATCTGTTCCTATAGGTAATGGTTCTCCTCCTGCTACATAATAAATTACATGGCGAAAATCACTAACTTCTAATTGTTTCGATTTAAACATGGCCATTAATCTAGTTGTTGGAAAGATTGTATAATGAATTTTCCTAGTTGCAAAATATTTGGCAATTGCTTCATTGTCTTCGATTCTAGGATCTAATAAAACTGTAACTCCTAGTCCTAATGGTAATATCATACAATTACATAATCCAGTCATAAACCAAGTTGGAATTGCTGAGAAAAAGAGATTTCCTCTTTCAAAACGCATTCCTGATACCTCATGTTGACATATCATAGCAGTAAAAGCTTCATTACCATGCACAACTCCTTTTGGTTCTCCTGTTGTTCCACTACTATATACGGTTACAAGATCCCTATCCTTTTCATACGGATGAGCTTCATGAACTTTTAAATTTTCGCCTTCTTTGATAAACTGTTGCCAAGAAATAAACTTATCGCTTTTAGGTGTTGGAAGTTTTTTCTTCTTTAAAATGTCAATAAAGTCTTTTGCTTGTTTTAGTTGTCTAATCCCTACTGGAAGCAAACTAGATGATGAAATGAAAACCACTTTTTCAATTGATGATTTCTCTATTGCATCTGCTATTTCTTTGTCATAGAAATCTTCAAATAAAAATAATACTTTTGATTTGGATTTATTCATAACATCTAATAAATGTTCTTTTGAAAATGTAGGAGCAATAATATCTAATTGTCCTCCATTTTTACTAGCTGCCAAAAACAATGAAACTACTTGTGGTATTGCTGGCATACATACTAAAGCATTGTTATCATTTTCTATACCATATTTTCTAAACATTTCGGCACAAATATCAACAGTTCTAAATAAATCATGATAAGTAATTTTCTGTCCCCATAACTCAAGTGCAACTTGATTCATATGTTTTTTATTTTTTTCATAAATATATTGATATATTGTACATTCTGGAACATTTTCTATACAAGCTCCTTCTGGATAAAATTGTTGCCAAATTCTTTCTTCTGATGGCAGTCTTTTCGTATAGTCTTTCATAATTTCTCTCCCTATTCTTTTCCCCTTTTTATTGCTTTCATTATATTAGCACACGGCATACTTTTTGTCAAAGATTTTATTGTTTTTGTTCAAAACCACTTCGTTTAAATAATTTTTCCAAATCATAATTTGAATAAAATATGATTGTTGGTCTTCCATGTGGACAATTAAATGGATTGTCGCAAAGTCTTAAATCTTTAATTAATGCTTCCATTTCTTCCATACTAATATTCATATTGGCTTTAATCGCCATTTTGCAACTTAGCATAGTTGCTATTTTTTCATTGAATTTTTCAATTGTAAAGTCTTTTTCTTTTTCCAAAATTATATCAATAATTTTTCTTGTTGCTTGTTCTTCATAACTTTTTGGTAACCAAGTTGGATGTGCTTTTACAATAATAGAATTAATTCCAAATTCTTCGATTTCAAATCCCATATTTTGCATTATTTCAAAATTTTCTTTTAGAATAATGTATTCATTATTTGCAAGTTCCATTGTGAAAGGGAACAAAAGTGAAATGCTACCTTCTTTTGGGCTCCCTAACTTCTTTTTATACATTTCATAATTAACCCGTTCTTTTGCTGCATGTTGATCAATCAAATACATTCCTAAATCATTTTGACAAATAATATAAGTTCCATGTACAAGTCCTACTGGATATAAATCTGGAAGTCGTTCTTTTTTTTCTTCCACTACTTCTGGATGCTCTAATATAATTTCTTCTTGTTCTTCCATTATTTCTACAAAATCAGAATTCACTTCTAAAGTTTCTTTGTATTCAGGTTCTTTTACTATATCAAACTCTAGTTTCTGTTCTTGATAAATTGGTTTCCGAACAGATTCTACAAAATGATTTACTTTGGTCTCTTTTTTTTCTTCTAACACGGCTTCTGGAATTAAAGTTTTTTTATGAAGAACATTTTTAATTAATGTTTCAATTAATTCTATTAATTCTTCCATTTTACTAAATTTAATATCCATTTTAGTTGGATGAATATTCACATCAATCAAACTAGGATCTACTGTAATATTTAATACTGTTATTGGATAACGATTATCTGGTTTAAAGGAATGGTATGCATCATTGACGATTCGATTCAATTCTGTATTTCTAACAACTCTACCATTTACTAAAGTGATCATATGGTTCCGGTTTGCTCGATGTACTTCTGGTAAAGAGATAAATCCTTCTACCATATAGTCATCACTTTCTCCTTTTATCTCTATCATCTTTCTAGCAACTGTAATCCCATAAATGCTTTTAATTGTTTTTAATAGCATTCCACTCCCATCTGTATTTAATAAGTTTGTCCCATTATTCGTTAATATAAATTTAATATCAGGATGTGATAAAGCTAGTTTATTGATATATTCTGTAATACTCGCAAGTTCTGTATAAAGACTTTTCATGTGTTTTAATCTAGCTGGCGTATTATAAAACAAGTCTTTCACACACATAATAGTTCCTTTTCTAGCTTCGCTTGGGGTAACTTCTAGTACTTTTCCTCCTTTGATATGGACAAAAGTTCCAACATCTCCCATTGATGTTCTAAGAGTCACATCACTGACACTCGCAATAGACGCTAACGCTTCTCCACGAAAACCTAATGTATCAATGTGATATAAATCATCTTCATCTTTTATTTTGCTAGTCGCATGACGAGAAAATGCTAATACGGCATCTTCTTTTTCCATTCCTTTTCCATTATCTGTTACTTTAATTTCTTTTGTACCAGATTCTAATAGTTCTATTTTTATTTCTGTACTTTCTGCATCAATACTATTTTCTACTAGTTCTTTTACAACAGAAGCACAACGTTCTACAACTTCTCCTGCTGCTATTTTATTGGCTAATATTTCATCCATTACTTTTATAATTGGCACTTTACCACGACCATTCTAATTTTTTTGTTATTTCCATTATATCAAAATTCACAAAAAAAAACCATAAATGGCTTATTTCTTCTATTTTTGATCTAGTTTTTCTCTAACCATATCTATTAATTTTAATACTTTTTGTTTTACTGTTGGCCCCTTTTGTAATGTATAAGTAATAGTAGGTCTTTCTATTAAATAATAACTATTTGCTAATATAAACATTTTTCTAATAGTTGGCTTCTGCATTTTACTAAAGGCTTCTAACTTTACTAAACGATACTCTAGTAATTCTTTTGCTTTTTTATTTCTTGCTTTTTTTATTCTAAATCCTATTTTCCCATCAGATAAAATAACTTCTTCAAATATTTCATGTTGATAATTATTTCCATAAGGAAAATTAAATGCCAAAGTTTCTTTGATATCTGATTGATATTTATTGTATGCACTTGCAATCGCATTTCGATATCTTTGTAAGTCTTGTTCAGTAACAACTCCTTTTAATTCTGTTGCCTTTAAAGTCCAATATAATAATACATCTGCTGGTATTTCTATCAAGCTTGGTAAGCAACCAAAAATTTTTATATCTTCATCCATATTCTCACCTCCAAATTATGACATTATATCACTTTTTGAAAGTTAAATTCAAACCATTTTTATTGATTTCAAAAAAATTCTATAAAATTTTACAAAAACTATACTATTGAAATCTTTTTTGATATATTTTAAATTGTTCTATTTGCTTTTCTGATAAAGATCGATTTAAAGAATAACCATATTTATTTAAAACATGCTCATATTTGCCAACTGTTCTTGGTCCAATTCCTTTTTCTTGTAGCAAAATCTCTTTCCCAATTCCAATACTGTCAAAAACAAGTACAGTTCCTTTTAATTGCTTTATCCTTTTAACAGCATGAAGAAGGTCATTTCTAAAGAATTTAAGACCGTATGCTAGTACTGTTAAAAATTCTTCTAATTCTAAATTTAAAATATCAATTCGTTCTATGTGTTCAAAAACTTCTTGGTTAGTTTGTTCAATAGATATTTATATGAACTAATTTGTTCATTTAGAAAGTCTCTCAACTGTCTCATAATTTCTATATTGCCACTCACAATTTCGTGTTCAATAAATCTTTTTTTCTTTCATAAGTTTCACCCTTTTTAGCTGTTATAGCTAACCACAAAGAAATTATAAGTGTCAAGAAAAAATTTGATATATTATATACCAAATTTTAAAAATTCATATTCATAAAAGGTTTTAATTGTTCTGCAAATAAAGGAATAAGGGCTGTATTAATATCTTTGTCTTCTGAATCTACCAATATATTTGTTCCTTCTTTTTCATAACAAATCTTTAAAGATGAGTGACTATTTGCTTCTATTAAATAATAATAGTTTTTATTTTGATAAACAACTTTGCTAGCAACTATATATTCATTACCATCATCTAAGGTAATTTTGTCTTTTACATCTATGTTCATTTTATCGACTCTTCCCCTCTTGATTAGTTTCAAATTTCATACCTTCTATTTGCTGTTGTATAAAATATTTTCTTTCCTGACTAATTTTAACTTCTTCTAACATAGACATTACTACTGAGGTTCCACTCAATCCCATTGCCAATAACATGGCAGAAATATTAAATGGTGGTAAATTATTCAATAATCCCAAAATTATATACATAGCTTCTGCTCCAAAAGCCATTGCCATTATGATTTGGAATTTTGATTGTTGTTCTATCTTTTCATTATATTTTTCTATTTTTGTTACAAGATTTTCATTTTCTACAACTCCAGTTATTTGATTTTCTATTTCCATATTATATACCTCCTATTTATAGGATACCACATTTCCTTATTTTTAAACTGTTTTGTAATTATTTAATTACATATAATACGAATTAACATTTTTTATTTTTTTAGCTTTCTTCCTCTGTCATTTTCTCACTCTCCCTACTAATAGTATATCACGATTTCTAAATTCTGACATTATTCATATCTAAAAATGGTTTTAGTTGTTCTGCAAATAAAGGAATAAGCGTTGTATTAATATCTTTATCTTCTGAATCTACCAATATATTTGTTCCTATTTTCTCATAGCAAATTTTAAATTTGTCTTGCTTTGTTGCCTCAACCAAATAGTAATAAGTTTGATTTTGATAATCTACTTTACCAACAACTACATAAACATTTCCATCATTTAAAGTGATTTTATCCTTGATATCTATATTCATTTTAGCGTTACTTCCCTTCTATTTGATTTTCTTTTGTCATAGCTTCTATTTGATTTTTTACAAATTCTTTTAATTGATTATTAACTTTTATTTTTTCAAGCATTATACACAACGCTGAAGTTGCGCCTATTCCAATACCACCTATTAATGCAGTTAAATATCCTGCTGAAAACGGCAGCATCCCAGCATTCATTGCACTCATTGTATGCATAAATTGTATTACATTTGCTCCTGTTAGAAATGTAGTTAACAATAGTATAGAATCCGAAGGTTGTTGGTCCATTTGGTTCACATATTTTTCTATTTCAGTAACTACATATTCTTTATTATCCATATTCTCACCTATATATTATTATAAACTGATTTTTAAATATTAACAGTTTTTGTAACCATTTTATTACCATAAAAACTTTTACTAGTTATCATATTCTTTTAAAAACTCATATAAATTACTTGCTACATTATCTGGAAGTAATTGTTTTAATTCATTTAAATTTAATTCCTTTAACTTTGTAATTGTCTTATATTTTTTTAATAATTCTTTTTTTCTTTTTACTCCTATTCCTTCTACCATATCCAAAATACTTTCTAGTGAACCTTTACTTCTTAATTGTTGATGATAATGAATTGTGAAATTATGTACTTCATCTTGCATTCTTTCTAAATAATAAAATAAATTACTTTTTTTATCAATTTTAATTGCTTCAATTGGTTCATGTGCAAGTAGTTGACTAGTACTATGTTTATCATCTTTTTTTAGCCCCACGACCATGATGTTCATATTTAAACTACTCAATACCTCTCTCGCAATATGCATTTGTCCTATACCACCATCTACAATAATCAAATCAGGCTTTTCTAAATTATCCTTTAAAACTCTAAAATATCTACGATACATAACTTCTCTCATAGTTCCGTAATCATCATTCTGGTCTACACTAATTTTAAATTTTCGATAATCATTTTTAGAAGGTCTACCATTTTTAAAAACAACCATTCCTGACACATTAAATGTTCCAAAGAGATTTGAATTATCAAAAATCTCAATTCTATCTAATTTTTTTAAATTTAAAATTTTAGCTAATTCTTCATTTGCCAAAACTGTTCTTTCTTCATCTCGGTTTATTAACTCAAATTTTTCTTCTAATCCAATTTTTGCGTTCTGACAAACCATTTCTAAAATACGTTTCTTTTCTCCTTTTTGTGGTATTTTTACAGATATATTTAAATATTCAGAAAGAAGTGTTGTATCAATTATTTCAGGTACTAATATTTCTTTTGGAGGAATGACACTTTTTTCATAAAATTTAGCAATATATATTGTCATTTCTTCTCTAATTTCATCTACATAAGGAAAGATTTTAGAGTGTCTTTCTAATATTTTTCCGCCTCTAATAAAAAATACTTGAATGGATAAATATCCTTTTTCTACATAATATCCCCATACATCTCTATCTATAGAATCTCCTATTTCCACTTTCTGTCTTGTTAAAGTAATTTCGATATAATCTAATAATTCTTTCAATTCTTTAGCTTTTTCATAGTGCATCTTACTACTTTCAAGATACATTTCTTCTTCTATTTTTTTTGTTATTAAACTATGGTCCCCTTTTAAGAAACGGATAATATCATTTACCATATGATCAATATTTTCTTTTTCTATTTTGTTCGTACAATATCCTAAGCACTCTCCAATATGATAATAAAGACATGGCTTTTTTGCATATGTACTACATTTTCTTAAAGGATACATTCTATTTAGTAAATTAACTGTATTTCTGGCAGCTGTTACATTAGGATAAGGTCCATATAAATGTTGTCGATTTCTTTTTTTTCTATGAATATTTCTAACAACAGATAGCTTAGGAACATTATCCATTAAAAGTTCTATATATGGATAACTTTTATCATCTCGAAGTAGAATATTATACTTTGGATCATATTTTTTAATCAAATTAATTTCTAAAATAAATGCTTCTGTTTCACTGCCTACTACCATATATTCAAAATCCACTATTTCACTTACTAGTTTTGCTGTTTTTCCTGTATGAGTACCTCTAAAATAAGAACTTAAGCGGTTCTTCAATTTTTTTGCTTTTCCGACATAAATGATAATTCCATCACAGTTCTTCATTAAATAACACCCTGGTAAATTTGGAACTAAAGATAATTTTTCTTTGATCATATGTATCACCAACTTATTTTATTATAATGTTTTTTTTTTAAAATTGGAATATAAAAGAAAAGATTATTAAAATTCATTAATAATCTTTTCCTATAATGTATATAGTCTTAATGCCTGTAGGGTCGTCAGAGATTGGAGATTAAGACTATTCTAAAAACATAGATAAGTTTCCCTATTATGTAATTAGATATATTTATAAAGCAATACCTTTAGTAGTGGAAGAAATTTGGTATTGCTCTATTAATTTATTATATACATATTTATTTAATTATATATAATTTGTAACTATTTGATTATCAACTAATCCGATTTTTTGCTATAGAAATTGAAACTATTTAGTTAATATATACGGATCATTTTCTGTTCCTGTTCCACTTTTTATTTTTACACTAGAATTTAGATATATTACTGGACGTGCACTAAAGCTAGTCTGGGCCACAGAAACATCATTGATATATCCGTCCACAAATACAGTCCACACAGTAGCCACAGTGTTGATATTTGGAATGATCGTCCATTGGTAGTGTGAACTAGTAAATAACCAGTTATCATTCTTACATGTTGGGTTATTATACAAATTTAAGTTATCTGTACAACTACTATCTGAACTTGCATATCCATAATCAGCTACTGTCATCAATCCCACTTTTCCTGTCCATGTCTTACTTGTTTCATTATTATAAAAATTACTTAATGTATAATTTGATGATATTCCTCCAATCCCCCAATTATGATTCTGATCTACCATTGCTTGTGCTGTTGCATTTAATGATTCCCAGTATGCTGTATTTAATGTTGTATTTAATGCTGATGGCTTTGCCCATTTATTACTACTATTACTACCACTTGTATCCCAGACTATTCCTGTTAGATATTGGCTTCCTTCTGCTGTATAACTTCCCCAATATATCAATTTCATTTGTCCATTAAATACTCCTATAATTCTATATGCTTCTCCATTAAATGTTACAAAGTTATTTGGATTTGCTCCTTGATATCTATATCCATTACCTACATTTGGTAAATTATCATTTTCAGCAAGATCACTTCCACTTGTTCCCTCTGATTCAACAGTTACCTTTGGACTTATGGTTGCTGTTTTCCCATTCTTTCCTGTTGCTGTACATGTTAATGTATAACTTCCTAGTGCTAATGTATTTAAGTTTGTTACTACTGTATCTCCATTCTTACAAGTAACATTTCCTCCCATTCCTCCGAATGTTACATTATATAATGTATCTACTTCTACACTTGTTTTCTCTGTCATACTATATGCTTCATTTATATATGGACTTGTTATCGTTGGTATTGTTGCATCTATTTTAAATGTTCTTGTTAATGATGCGATTTCTTTATTCTCATATGTCATTCTGCATTTTACACTGTTTTCCCCTTCTTTTAGCTCAGAAGTATTTGTTACTTCTCTATTTTCATCTGATAAATTAATACATGTCACTATTCCTTTTTGATTTCTAATATTATAATAACTTCCTGGTATCGCACTATCCAATCCTGATTCTATATAACTTAGTTTTATTCCTTCTTCTATCATTGGAGACTCAATTTTACATGTTTCTTTATTGTAATTTATAATTTCTATACTTTCTTTGTCTTCCCTTTTTATTGCACACCATTTTTCATTATAGATAGACATTTCTATTTTACCATTACTTTTTACAATAATGGTTCCGCCTTTTGGTCTAGTGCCCTTATATTTTAATTCATTTTCTTCTTCCTCATATGAAAATACTTTATCCCCAAGTTCTTTATTGTCTATAATGTTTTCTACATAATATAATCTTGCACTTTCCATAATCCCATATGCACTATTTTGAAATGCACTCTTTCTTGCTTTCTCTATGATATTTAATATTAATGGAACTGATATCAGCGCTATAATAGTTAGAATGATAATAACTGCTAGCAATTCTATTAATGTAAATCCTTTTTCTTTCTTCATTTTTTCACCTTCTGATTTTTCTAGTATATAAATTAGTAGAAACCATTAATAAACAAGACAATATCTATATTCAAAGTTTCTTGATATTGTCCTTATTTATTTTATATAAACTTATATTAATTAAATTTATAACTATTTAATTACTCAATTATAGTTAACAAAACATTTTAGTTGAACAGTATCACAGTGAGATAAATACCGCCCTATTGTTTTATATTTTAAAATCTTTTTGGTTTAGTCTTTGTTGTTATAATCTCTTATTTACTCAAGATATATGGATTACTTTCGGTTCCTGTTCCACCTGTTATTTTTACACTAGAATCTAGATATACGACTGGGCGCACCCCACGAGTGTTGCTCGCGCTGGCGTTCGTGACATACACACTCGTATGCACACGCCACACGTAAGCCGAGTTGTCGCTATCAGGAGTGATTGACCATTGTTGATTTGCATATCCTATCCAGTTATTACTCATACATGCATTATTCGTACTTGTCATTACTGTTGATGTTGTACATCCGCTTCCTGCATATCCAAAGTCTACCATACTCATTAATCCTACATATCCTGTTGTACTATTACTTCTCTCTCCATCTATAAATGATTGTAAATTATATGTCGTAGTGTTATTGGCTCCTGTATACCATGTTGCATTTATAATATATCCTCTATGCGTTGCGTCTATATATGTATTATTACTATAGAATGATGATCCATTTAATTCTGTTTTTAAATCCGCTGGTCTTCCCCAGTTGTTACTTCCATATGTTCCTCCTGATGTATCCCATCTTTTTCCTGTACTATAGTAATAATTTGTCATTATCTTCATTCGCCCATTACTATCTATACCAATAATTCTCCATTTATGATTGGCATCACAACTTCCTGGACTCGTTATGCTTGAAGATCCAAAGCATACCCAGTTATTTGGACTTTCTCCTCTATACCGATACATATCTGCTAATAATGGAAGATTGTTATCAATTGCTAATTTATCTCCTTCTGTTGGGGTATATGATAATGTATATGGTGAACTTGCAGTTCCACTTCCTCCTGTTATCTTTGTATTATATTTTAAATATAGAACTGGACGCACCCCAAAAGAACTGTCAATATTGCTTGTGTGGTTAAAACTGATAAATCCGTTCTTATGCACGAAGTACACATGACCCGGATCGCCAGTATGGCCAGTGATTGTCCATTGGTGGTATGAACTCGTAAATAACCAGTTGTTATCTTTACATGCCGTCGAACTAAACATATTTAAACTATCTGTACAACTACTACTTGTACTTGCATATCCATAATCAGCAGGAGTCATCAATCCCACTTTTCCAGTCCACTTCCCATTATTTTCAGCCGCTTGGAATTGACTTCTTGTAAACCCAGAACTTATTCCTCCTATACTCCATACAAGACTTTGGTCTATCATTCCTTGCGCAGTTGAATTTAATGAATTCCAATATGTACTATTTAATGTTGTATTTAATGTTGTTGGGCTTGACCAGTTATTGCGACCGCTTGTATCCCATGCTACATTAGTTAAATATTGACTTCCTGCTGCTGTATAATCTCCCCAATATATTAGTTTCATTTGACCACCAAATATTCCTATTATTCTGTATGCTCCTCCATTAAATGTAACAAAATTATTTGGATTTGCTCCTTGATATCTATATCCTCCTCCAACATTTGGTAAATTATCTTTATTTGCTAAATCGCTTCCACTAATTCCAGCTGCTTTCACTGTCACTTTAGGTTTCACACTCGCTGCCTTCCCATTCTTCCCAGTTGCTGTACATGTTAATGTATGAGTTCCTACTGCTAATGTATTGAGGTTTGTTACTGTTGTTGTTCCATTCTTACAAACTACTGTTCCTCCCATTCCTCCAAATGTCGCTTTATATA
>CANRVY010000021.1 GCA_947643405.1 uncultured Mycoplasmatota bacterium
ACAAGTGTAGCAGTGAGTACATTATATAAAGCGACATTTGGAGGAATGGGAGGAAGTGTTACATGTAAGAATGGAACAACAACAGTAACAAATCTTAATACATTAGCAGTAGGAACTCATACATTAACATGTACAGCAACAGGAAAAAATGGGAAGACAGCGAGTGTGAAACCTAAAGTGACAGTGAAAGCTGCAGAAATGAGTGGAAGCGATTTAGCAAATAAAGATAATTTACCAAATGTAGGAGGATATAGATATCAAGGAGCAAATCCAAATAACTTTGTTACATTCAATGGAGGAGCATATAGAATAATAGGAGTATTTGGTGGACAAATGAAATTAATATATTGGGGAGAGTATACAGCAGCAGGAAGTGCTTATTTAGATAATGTTGCTTGGGATACAAGTAATAGCAATAACTGGTCAAGGCCAGCAACATTAAATACAACATTAAATAGTACATATTGGAACTCGCTAAATGCAACAGCTCAAGTAATGATAGATCAAAGTCATACATGGAATATAGGAGGAATATCATCAAGTTATACGTTAAGTAATTTCTATAATAATGAAGCAAGTAGGACATGGTCAGGAAAAGTGGGATTGATGACAATAGCTGATTATGGATACGCAAGTACAAGTTGTAATGCTAGCATAAATATGAATATGAATACTTCGACAACATGTAAGGATAATAACTGGTTATTTACGAGTTCATACCATCAATGGACGTTCACTTCAAGTACCAACTTGACTGATGTGTGGGCTGTGAATGTACGCGGTTTCGTCCACAAGGACGACGCTAAAGGAGAAAGTAGTGCTATTGGCAGTTATGGAGTGCGCCCAACCCTATATTTAAAATCTAATGTAAAGATAACAGGAGGAAATGGAACAGCAAGTAATCCATATATCTTGAGTAAGTAAAAAATTATAACAATAAAAAAGTAAAATCTTAAATATAAAAACAATAGGGCAGTATTAAATAAAATTCACTGCATTATGATACTGCCCAAACAAATAATGTCTAACCACATAATAAGATAGACATGTTCTTAAAATTCTATAAATCTTATATATGTGTTTAGAAGCAGCCCTCGATATTTCATTTCATTTCTATTTCTATTCTAATATTGGGGGCTACTTATATATTTTTTAAAGTAAATAAAGTGTTAAGCAAAGTTAGTGTAAATGATTTTACATTAGCTTTTTTTGTCAATTAAAATGAAAATATTTCTGAAGAAGATTTAAAATTTGCAAAAAGAAATTTGTTTTCTTAGTTTGATAAAAATAGCCATTTATATTATAATAAAAGAAGCAAAAGAGGTGAGCAAAAGTGTTTCAAATTGGAGATATAAAACTAAAAAACAATGTTGTTTTAGCGCCCATGGCTGGTATTTCTAACAGTGCTTATAGAACCATTATTAAAGATATGGGATGTGGATTAATCTATGCAGAAATGGTTAGTGACAAAGCTATTTATTATGGAAACCAAAAGACAATAGATTTACTTTACATGACTGATTATGAAAGACCAATTGCTCAACAGATATTTGGTAGTGATAAAGAATCTTTTGTAGTAGCTGCAAAATATATTTATGAAACAATGAAACCAGATATTATAGATATTAATATGGGTTGTCCAGTTCCTAAAGTGGCTTTAAGAGCGCAGGCAGGAAGTGCCTTATTAAAAGATCCAGATAAAGTAGAAGAAATTGTTAGAGCAGTAGTAGAAGTAGTTCCTATACCAGTGACTGTTAAAATTAGAAGTGGTTGGGATTCTAATCATGTTAATGCTGTAGAAATTGCTAAGAGAGTAGAACAAGCTGGAGCCAAAGCAATTGCCATTCATGCTAGAACTAGAGCTCAAGGGTATAGTGGAAAAGCAGACTGGAATATCATTAAACAGGTAAAAGAAGCTGTCCAAATCCCTGTCATTGGAAATGGAGATATTAAAAGTGCCAAAGATGCTCAAAGAATGCTTGATGAAACTGGATGTGATGCGATTATGATTGGAAGAGGCGTTCTTGGAAATCCTTGGTTAATTAGAGAATGTGTAGCTTATTTAGAAACAGGGAAAGAAATTTTGCCTCCAACAAATAAAGAAAAGTTAGCGATGTTAAAACATCATTTTGATCTTTTATTACAAACAAAAAATGAAAAATTAGCTGTTTTAGAAATAAGAACACATGCCGCTTGGTATTTAAAAGGGCTTCCAAATACTTTAGAACTAAAAAATGCAATTTTTAAAGTTAAGACAAAAGAAGATTTTTATACTTTAATAGAAGAATATGAGGTGAAAAAATGAAAGTAAAAACGACTAAAAGAATACTTGCTTATTTTATCGATGTTATGATTATTCTTTTTACAATTGGCATCATCATAAATGTGAAAGAGAAAGATAAAATGGTTATGCAATTAAGAAGTGATATTCAAATCGTAAATGAACTTTATGCAAATGGAGAAATAAAGTTTCAGGAATATTTTGATAGATGGACAACAATAAATCATCAAATAGATCAAGAATGTGTTATTTATTTTATCTTTAATATTATATTAATTTTCGTTTATTTTGTATTACTTCCTTATGTATGGAATGGTCAAACTTTTGGGAAAAAACTTTTAAAATTACAAGTGGTTTCTGTTAATGATGAAAAAGTTACTATCGTACAATATTTGATTCGCAATATGTTATTAAATGGTTTAGCGCAAGTAATATTACTATTATTGTCTTTGTATTTATTGCCAAGCTCTATGTATTTTATCTTTTCATCAATTTTGACTTTTATCCAATTAACACTAGTAATTATAAGTGTTTTTATGGTATTATATAGGAAAGACAAAAGAGGTCTTCATGACATATTTAGTGGAACTAAAGTTTGTGTAGTGTCATAAAAATTTAGAGGTGAGAAAAGTGAGAGAATTTACAGAACAAGAACAAATTCGTAGAGAAAAAGCAGAAGAATTAAGAAAAAAGGGGATAGATCCATTTGGACATCGTTTTGAGGTGACAACGAATTCCAAAGAATTAAAAGAAAAATATGCAGAAAATTCAAAAGAAGAATTGATAGAAATGAATATTCCAGCTATAGTAGCAGGGAGAATCATGACAAAGCGTGGCAAAGGGAAAGTCGGTTTTATGCATATTCAAGATAAATTTGGTCAAATTCAGATTTATGTAAGACAAGATGCTATTGGAGAAGAAAATTATGAAATTTTTAAAAAAGCAGATCTTGGAGATATTGTTGGAATAGAAGGAACTGTTTTCCGTACTGATACTGGAGAGCTTAGTATCAAAGCCAGTAAATATATTCACTTAGTGAAAGCATTAAGACCTCTTCCAGAAAAATTTCATGGATTAGCAGATGTAGAAGAACGTTACCGTAGACGTTATGTTGATTTGATTATGAACGAAGAAGCTAGAAAAGTAGCATTTACTCGTCCTGCCATTATTCGTTCTATCAGAAATTATTTGGATAATTTGGGATATTCAGAAGTAGAAACTCCTGTCTTAAATCCAATTTTAGGTGGAGCAGCAGCTCGCCCATTTATTACTCATCATAATACTTTAGATATGAACTTCTATCTTCGCATTGCAACAGAATTACCACTTAAACGCTTACTTGTTGGTGGTATGGATGCAGTTTATGAAATTGGAAGAATATTTAGAAATGAAGGAATGGATCGTAATCATAATCCTGAATTCACAACCATTGAACTTTATAAAGCTTATAGTGATTTAGAAGGTATGATGGATATTACAGAAGGTATTATTGGAAATGCCGCTAAAACAGTATTAGGAACTTATGAAGTAGACTATAAAGGACATCATTTATCATTAGCTCCAAAATTTAAAAGAATTCATATGGTAGATGCAATTAAAGAAAAAACAGGAATTGATTTTTTTGAGGATATGTCTTTGGAAGATGCTAAGAAGTTAGCTATGGAACACGGAATTGAATTAGAACCTCATTTCTTATATGGACACATAGTAAATGCTTTTTTTGAAAAATATGTAGAAGATACAATTGTAGAGCCAACATTTGTATTTGGTCATCCAACCCACGTAAGTCCACTTGCTAAAAAGAGTGAGGATCCAAGATTTACACAACGTTTTGAATTATTTATTTGTGGATGTGAATATGCGAATGCATTTACAGAATTGAACGATCCAATCGATCAATATGAAAGATTTGAAAACCAATTAAAAGAAAAAGAGCTTGGAAATGATGAAGCAAATGAAATGGATTTAGACTTTGTAGAGGCCTTAGAATATGGAATGCCACCAGCTGGTGGAATGGGAATGGGAATTGATCGCTTGACAATGCTATTAACAAATTCTGAAACGATTCGTGAAGTTATTTTATTCCCACATATGAAAAATAAAAACTAATGGATTTATATATAGTAAGACATGGGGAGACTGGTTATAATCGAATGGGCTTATTACAAGGTAGAATCAACATTCCACTAAATCAAAATGGAATTGACCAAGCAAAACAGGCAAAAAAGGAATTGGAACATGTAGCTTTTGATGTTGTGATCTCTTCTCCTTTATCTAGGGCAATAGAAACTGCAAAAATCATTGTTCCAGATAAAGAAGTTCAGATTGATAATCGATTGATAGAGAGAAATCTCGGCGAGTATGAAGGAAAACCTAGTAGAATATGTGATTTTGATTTTTACGATAATCTATTAGCAAATCATACTGAAAAAGGTATGGAATCAATTTTAGATTTAATTGTTCGAGTAAGAACTTTGATTTTAGAATTAAAAGAAAAATATTCAAATTCTACTATTTTATTAGTAACACATGGTGGACTTATTAATGCAATTTCTTATTGTTTTAAATTAGATTCAAATGAGGAAGTATTGAAGCGAATTGACCTTAAAAATGGAGGATTTATAAAATATCATTTATAGGAGGAAAAATTATGAAAATATTATCAGTAAATGCAGGGAGCTCTTCTTTAAAGTTTCAAATGTATGAAATGCCAGAAGAAACCGTATTAATTTCAGGCGTATTTGAAAGAATAGGAATAGAAAATAGTTTCTATACTATTAAAGTAAATGGCGAAAAAATCAAAAAAGAAGTAGCGCTACCAAATCATGAAGTAGCGGTTGAATGTTTAACAAACGAATTATTGGAAAATCATATTGTAGAAGACTTATCAGAAATCAAAGGTATTGGCCACAGATTGGTACATGGTGGAGATAAATATGCTGATTCAGTTGTATTGACTGAAGATGTAATGAATGTAGTTGAAGAATTAACTCCTTTAGCGCCTCTTCATAATCCAGCTAATTTAGTAGGAGTAAGAGCTTTTAAAAAAGCCATTCCAGATGCAGTAGCAGTAGCAGTTTTTGATACTGCTTTCCATCAAACAATGGATGAAATTTCTTATCTTTATTCAACACCATATGATTGGTATCAAAATTATGGTGTTCGTAAATATGGATTCCATGGCACTAGTCATAAATATATAACTAACCGAGTAAATGAAATTTTAGGATGTGAAAATACAAAACTGATTACTTGTCATATTGGAAATGGTGGAAGTATCAGTGCAATAAAGAATGGAAAATGTATTGATACATCTATGGGATTTACTCCAAATGCTGGACTTATTATGGGAAGTCGCAGTGGCGATATTGATGCTACAGTAATTCCTTATGTTATGGAAAAAACAGGAATGTCTATTAATGAAATTGATACAGTTTTAAATAAACAAAGTGGGCTTTTAGGGATCAGTGGAGTTAGTAGTGACTCAAGAGATATTGATGCTGGAATAGGAGCCGGAAATGAGCGCTGTATTCTTGCACGAAAAATGTATGTTAGAAGAATTATTAATTATATTGCACAATATTATGTTGAACTTGGTGGATGTGATGCGATTTGTTTTACAGCAGGAGTAGGAGAAAATTCTATTAGTGTAAGAAAGCAAATTATTGAAGGATTAGAAGTTCTTGGAATTAAATTAGATGAAGAAGCGAATAAAGTTCAAGGAAAAGAAGCTCTAATTACAAGCTCTGATTCTAGTATTCCTTGCTATGTAATACCAACAGATGAAGAGGTTATGATAGCTAGAGATACTTATTTCTTCTCTAAATAGAAAGAGTGTAACTTATGTATAATAGAATATATTCAAATATTTATAAAAAGATAAAGAAATATGATACGATTGTGATTGCTAGGCATGTTGGGGCAGATCCAGATGCTTTAGCAAGCTCTTTAGGCTTAAAAGACATTATTTTACATGCCTTTCCGAAAAAGAAAGTGTATGTTATTGGTCATCCTGCTTCTAAATTTAAATACTTAGGAGCTCTTGACAAAATGTCTGAAGAATTATATCAAAAATCTTTATTAATTGTAACAGATACTCCTGATAAAAGAAGAGTAGATGGAGTGGATGCTAGTAAGTTTGAATGTTCTATTAAAATAGATCATCATCCATTTATTGAAAAATATTGTGATATCGAATGGATTGATGACACAAAAACGAGTGCTTCAGAAATGATTTTAGAGCTTGTTTTAAATACAAGATTAAAAATTAATAAAGAAGCAGCAGAAAAATTGTATATTGGATTAGTATCAGATAGTAATAGATTTTTATTTCACTATACAACCCCAAAAACGTTTGAATTGATTTCTTGGCTAATAAAAAAGACCAAGATTAATATTACAGAATTATATACTTTGCTTTATTTAAGACCGATTAAAGAATTGAAATTTCAAGGATATGTAGAATCTCATTTAGAGGTAACAGAACATGGAGTTGCTTATATTCATATAACAGATGAAATCTTGCACCAATATAGTGTAGATCCAGCAGCGGCAGGGAATATGATTAATAATTTTAATTATATAGAAGAAGCACTTGTATGGGTAGTTTTTTCAGAAGATAAAAACAATAATACGATTCGTGGTTCAATTCGTTC
This sequence comes from uncultured Mycoplasmatota bacterium, assembly GCA_947643405.1. Classification (GTDB taxonomy): domain Bacteria; phylum Bacillota_I; class Bacilli_A; order RF39; family UBA660; genus MGBC102946. The sequence goes on from CANRVY010000021.1 coordinate 6,937, forward strand.
TAGAGGGCCTATTGTAAATGAAGTAGCTGCTACCTTTGGAGGAGGCGGCCACATTTATGCTAGTGGTGTAAGATTAAAAAATTTTGAAGAAGCTGATTCTTTGGTTTTGGCTTTAGATAAGGTTTGTGAAGATTATAGATTGTAATCTTCTTTTTTTCTTTAAAATCTATCTTTAATGTGGTATGATGAAAAAAAGGAATGATGTTATGGTAAATTATGATTTTCATAAAAAATTAAGTCCATATGAGTTTCAGAATTTAGTGCGTGATATATTACAAGCAAAAGAAGGAATTTTTTTAGAAAGTTTTAAGGAAGGCAAGGATGAAGGAATCGATGCAAGAAGAAAAGATAATGATGACGAATTAATTGTGCAGGTAAAACGCTATAAAAATGATTTTAGTGCCTTATATCAAAGTTTAAAACGTTATGAGTTACCAAAAGTTAAGAAATTAGAGCCAACTCGTTATATAATTGCAACAAGTGTTGAATTGTCTGAACTTCATAAGAAAAAACTATTGGATTTATTTGAAGGTTTTATACAAAATACAAATGATATTTTAGGAAATGAGGATCTAAATAATTTGTTATCCATATATCCAAATGTTGAAATGAATTATCCGAATCTTTGGTATTCTAGTGGAACCGTATTTCTAAATCAAATAGATCAAACTGTTCATTCTGGAATTTACGAACAAACTAGAGCAGAATTAGAACAAATAGAGCAATTATCATGTTATTATGCATCAGGAAATATTTTAGAAGAAGCGTATAAGAGATTAAAAGAAGAACGTTTTTTACTAATTTCTGGAGGAGCAGGATTGGGAAAAACAAGTTTAGCTAGAATGTTAGCCTCTTATATAAAAATAAAAGAAAATTATCAGTTTATTTATATTCAAAGTATAGAAGAAATTGATCAAATCTATAAAGATAATCAGCCCCAAATATTTTTCTTTGATGATTTCTGGGGCTCTTGCTTTAAAGAATATGAACATGATTTTAGAGAAGAAAAAAGAATGATAGAAGTTATCAAGAAAATAAGTAATTCTAATAACAAATATTTGATTTTAACTTCAAGGGAATATGTGTTAAAACAAGGATTATTATCACATTCTGATTTAGAGCAACCATTTTTAGAACATTGTCAACCTTTAACGCTAAGTCAATTTGATTTAAAACTAAAAAAGAACATTTATTTTCATTTACTTTATCATTCTGATTTAATACAAGATTATATAGAGAAACTAGTTTATAAAACCGATCAAATTATTACTCATCCAAATTTTAATCCTCGTATTTTGAAAGATTATTTAAATGAGGAAATTGAACTCTTATTTGATGACTCCTCTTGGGATTATGCAAGTAATCTTATTTCTGCTTTAGATGAACCATATGAATTTTATAATAAATTATTTTTAAAACAAACAGAAGCTAGTCAACTTATTTTATATTTATTGTTAACATGCGGAAGAGCAATCTCTTATTTAGAATTAAAAAAAGCTTATGATGAAGTTGTAATCAATTCGGTAAGAGAAGGAATTTTAATAAAAAAAGGAGACTTTAAGGAATCTATTAAACAGTTAGATTCCTTGTTTCTAAAAACATTTCATCAATCTAATTTGATTATTATACAGTTTAAAAATCATTCTATTGCAGATTTTTTATATGAATATTCTTCTGACTATATGGAAAAATATGGTGATATTTTAATTCATAGTATTATTTATATCAACCAAGTTTCAGCCTTTTATAAGCGAGAATATGAACGAAAATTAGAATTGTCTCCTTTTCAATTACAACAATTAAAAGATCATATAATAACAAATTTTAATTTTCTACGTGTTAGTAGACAAGAATTTAATGATAAAGGGGCTCTTGAGTTTGAAATGTATTCTTGTTATGATTTATGTGCATATAAATTTTATTATCTTTCTAACTTTGAAGAATATTATAATTTTTCTAAAACAAGATTAGAAAACTTGCTTGATGAAATAGAAAAAGGAAAGCAAGTTCCTAAATTAGAATTTTTAACTTATTTTACTTATTTGCTAGAAAAGTATGGATTAATTTATTTTTCATGTGAAATGGAATTATTACTTTTTTATAGAAAACATTGTCATGATTATATTGACTATATTCGTTTTACAGATTTAAAAGAAATATTTAATACTTCCTATATTGAGTATATGAATCAAAATGAAATATCTTTTCAAAATGACTTTTATCAAAGTGTAGAAAGAGAATTGGAATTTTATCTTTCAACGAATGACCTTTATGAAATAGAATGTTTAATCGGTAACGTTTTTCAATTTGTATCAGAATATCATTATCAATTGCCAAAGCAATTACAGAAAAGTTTAGAATATTATGAAAGCATTCTTGATGAAGAGGATTTTGATGACGACTTTGAAGAACTTGAAGATGCGGAAAAGCCTAGTTTTTCTTATATTGAAGAAGGATTAAATTTTTTAGGACTGAATGAAAATTATCAATTTGAAGAAGAACTTTTAGAATATATAAAAAAGCAGAATAGGAGTGATTTATTAAACGTATTAAAAGAGAACTTTCCACTTTATTTATCACGCTTTTTTAAAGAGGAAGTGCAAATAGATATTTTGATTCAATTTTGGGATTACTACCAGTTTATTCCAACAGATAAAATAGAATTTGAAAAACTTTGGATTGACTATTTATTGCAAGATTGTGATGAAACTCTCAAACAGAATATGATTGTAAATGTTGGAAATTTAGCATATTTTACTTTTAAAAATAATCAAACTTTGTTTACAAAAGAGCAAATATTGAAGGAAGACATTTTAAAAGAAGATGAATTGAATTTATTAATCCATTATCAATTTTTATATTCTAAACAAAAATGGTACTGTTTTTCTCATCCGTTCTTGCAGGTTTTTTTAATGATTTTATGTCTTTCTTATTTAGAGGAAGAAGAAAAAGAGGAATGTTATCAATTAGGAATTGGGGATTCTCTTTATGGAAGAAATATTGATAATTTTGAACTTTTAGATATTTTTGAGGTAAGCGCAAAACTAGATTCTGAAGCTTTCCAAGAATACTATGTAAAAAATGAACTTTCTCTTTTTTTAAAACAGATAAAGGAAACTAATGAACAAACAATAATAGAATCTATATATCAATATTTTGATTTTGATATAAGAAATGATTTTCTACGCTACAAAGAACGCGAAAATAATTCTAGTTCTTATACAAACCCTTCTTTAAAAACGTTTTTCAATTATTTATTTGATAACTTTTTAGAAATTAATTTCGAATCAATTGACTTAAAAACATATAATCAGTTAAAGCCTTTTTGGATTTATAAGAACGATGAATATAAGTTAAATCTATATGATTTGATAAAAAATGATACATTTTATAAAATTCTTGTTGATATGGGAGTTGTTGAAACTGTTATGAAACAATACCAAAGGATAAAGGAATTGATGAATTTATTAGAAGTTAAAAGGTTTACTTCCTTGGAACAATACAAAGAATCTATAATAATGCATCATCAATAGAATTATCAATGGATAGGTTGCTATCTTTTAAAGCTTGATAAGCCATATAAATAGCGAGTAGTGCTACAATCAGAGTTAAAATAGAAGAGAGAATATCTAAATAATCGAATGTTAGATCTTCTCCTTTTTCTTTGTCAATTTTCAAATGAAGAGCATTAGCTCCTAGAAAAAGAAAAACAATGACAAGAACGAATAATCGATTGAGTGCCACATAATTTAATGTATCTTGTTTCGAAAAAAGAGGATCTTTATCTTCTTCTAATAGTTTTTGGTTATAAAGTAAAATGAAAGCAAAAGAAAAACTTAGAATAGATAGAAGAGTTGCTATTAGTTGGATATCAATAACTGTTGTATTATCAATTTTTTTCATTTCGTTTCGCCTGTATTTCTTTTAATTCACTAACTGTCACAATTTGATATCCCTGTTTTTTTAATTCTGGAAGAAGAAGTTTTAAAGATTCTAATGTAGATTTATAAATATCATGCATTAAAATAATTTTTCCATCTTTTATATCATGAAGAGCTTTTTCATATATTTTTTTACTATTTCGAAGTTTCCAATCTTCTGTATCAACATTCCAAAGAACAATTTCCATATTGATATTGGATTTTAATGAATTAGATGTAGCTCCATAAGTTGGACGAAACAAACGAATATCATAACCTAATGTTTTTTTTACAACTTCATTGGTCATTTCTATTTGATTATGTAATTCTTTAGAAGAAAGTCTCGTTAACTTTTTATGATTATAAGAATGATTTCCTAGTTCGTTTCCACTTTCTAAAACAAACGTTAATGTCTCATGGTAATTTTCCACTTTATTTCCTAAAATGAAAAAAGTAGCATTTGCGTCATATTCATTTAATAATTTAACAATTTCTTTTGTATATTTACTCGGTCCATCGTCAAAAGTAAGAGCAATCGTTGGCTTTTTAGAAGATAACTCTTTTTTATTTGGCTTATAAAGAGAAGCTTTCTGAAGCGTAGTTTTTTCTATTGGAATATAAAATTCTTTATTTGGAAATTCATATTTTATAATCCCACAATTTCCACTTGCTATTTCATAAGGATTGAAATAGAAAGTAATGGATTGATCAGTAAAAGTGAATTTAAGATTATTTGGTTTTTGGAAGACTTTTTCTAAATCATCAATTAAAATACAATCTTGATGTTGTTTTAAAAGTTCCATTTTTATTTTTCCGATATGAATAGTTGCAATATCTGATAATTGTAAAAATTTATTTTCTTTTTGATCAAAAACAAATGTTTTAATGTCATTGATTGGATGAGCTAGTAATGGAGAAGTAAAGAATGTTGTTAAGACAATATTAGAATATCGATTTCCAATAACTTTATATTCATAATCAATATTGAGTTCTGGAAGATCTTCTATATAAACATTTTCTTTTATATATTGTTTTAAGTTTAGTCTAGTATTTGTGATATAATTTTTAATTTCTCTATCTAATTTTTCAAATCCAGTTTTAGGATAATGAATACTAATAAGATCTGTTTTATTTTGTTCAATGACTACTTCAATTGTTAATTCTGTTTTTTTGTTACATCCACAAAAAAGAGGAATCAAAAAAATTAAAAATAGGAGCCATTTTTTCATCAGTATTCACCTCATTAAACTATATTCTAATTTTAATAAAACTTACCAAAACTGTTGTTTTTTATATATCATTTTCAGTAGACAAAAGCGAAAAAAAGTTCGTATTTAAAAATTGTATATTTCTTATAAAAATTTAAAAATAAAAAAACTAAAAAATCAGAATTATAAAAAAATCAATTTTTAAAAAAATCAAAAAAAAACAAAAAAATCAAAAACAAAAAAATGATAAAAATAAGTAAAAAACGTTTAAAATAAAGGCAAAAAATGGCATTTTCAATAAAAAAGCCAGTAAAGGTAAAAAAATAAAAAAATCAAAAATGTAAATATACATTTTTTCAAAAAAATATTTTTTTTGAAAAAATATTGAAAAATAAGGGCTTAGCGAATTTAGTAAAAAAAAGTCAAAAAAAAGACCGACAAATGTTTGACTTTTGTGTGTTTTTAGACTATACTGAAATTGTACAAAAAATAGAAGAGAGGATTTAGAAATATGGTGGGTGTAGAAGAACAATTGGCTACATTAAAAGTAGTAAAACGAGATGGGAAAAAAGTAGATTTTAATGGAACAAAAATTGCTATGGCGATTAAAAAAGCTTTTGACCATTTTATTATTCTAGATGATGATGACACAAAAACATCTTTATATACTGAAAAAGACATTAACAAAGTTTATATGGCAGTGATTAAAAGAATTGAAAAGGAATATAAAGATGAAGAAAAAATTAAGATAGAAGATATCCAAGACATGATAGAAGATGAATTGAAGAAAAAAGGATATGAAGAAATCTATACTCATTTTTCTGAATATAGAGAAAGAAGAGCACAATCAAGACAACTTTTCAGTGATGAAAAGAAAATGCATAAATTTTTAAAAACAATTGAAGGTCTTGGATTAAAATCAGCACACGAAGAAGATAACAAAAGAGAAAATGCTAACATTGATGGAAATTCTGCAATGGGAACAATGCTCCAATATGGTAGTACTGTTTCAAAAGAATTCGCCAAAGCATATTTAATGAAAAGAAAATTTTCAGAAGCACATGATAATGGAGATATTCATATTCATGATATGGATTTTATGCCAATGGGAACAACAACATGTATGCAAATCGATTTGGATAAATTATTTAAAAATGGATTTTCAACAGGACATGGTCATTTAAGAGAACCAAATGATATTATGTCATATGCAGCATTGGCAGCAATTGCAATTCAATCAAATCAAAATGATCAGCATGGAGGGCAATCTGTTCCAGCATTTGATTATTATCTTGCTCCAGGAGTTTTGAAAACATTTAAAAAACAATGGAAGCAATCTATTTATGATTTATTAGATTATTCTGGGTTTTTGACATTTGTAAATATGAATGCCATCACAAAAGAAGTAGATAAATTAGAAACGATTGATGTAGATTTAGAAAAATTCGAACCGCTTGCAAAAAATTCAGAGGAAGTAAAACATATTTTTGAAGTAGCAAAAGAAAAAGCAACCCAAAGAACAGAACGTATTACATTTCAAGCAATGGAAGCTTTTGTTCATAATTTAAATACAATGCATTCAAGAGCAGGAGCCCAAGTACCATTTTCTTCTATTAACTTTGGTACTGACATTTCTCCAGAAGGAAGAATGGTTACAAGAAATTATTTACTTGCAGTGGAAGCAGGATTAGGACATAGTGAAACACCTATTTTCCCAATTTCAATTTTTAAGGTAAAAGAAGGAGTTAACTATAATCCAGAAGATCCAAACTATGATTTGTTAAAATTATCTTGTAGAGTATCATCAAAAAGATTATTTCCAAACTTTTCATTTATTGATGCTCCATTTAACTTACAATATTATAAACCAGATGATTATAGAACTGAAGTAGGTTATATGGGATGTCGTACCAGAGTACTTGGAAATGTTGTTGATCCAGACCGATCAATTACCCCAGGAAGAGGAAACTTATCATTTACATCAATTAACTTACCAAGAATTGGTATTAAACATGGTATTGTAAGCCGTGAAGAATCAGATATTGATGGATTCTTTGAAGAACTAGAAGAAATGATGGATATGGTAAAAGATCAATTATTAGAGCGTTTTGAAATACAATGTAATAAGAGGCTTTACAATTTTCCATTCTTACTAGCACAAGGAGTATGGTTAGATTCAGAAAAGTTAAAACCAACAGATCGTTTAAGAAAAGTATTAAAACATGGTACTTTAAGTATTGGATTTATTGGACTTGCTGAATGTTTAAAAGCACTTATTGGTAAACATCATGGAGAAAGTGCTGAAGCACAAGAATTAGGTTTAAAAATTATTGGATTCATGCGCAAGAAATGTGATGAATATTCAGAAAAATACAATTTGAATTTTACTTGCTTAGCAACTCCAGCAGAAGGTTTATCAGGAAGATTTGTGAATATTGATAAAGCAATTTATGGAAAAATTAAAGGGGTAACAGATAGAGCTTATTATACAAACTCTTTCCATGTACCAGTTTATTACAATACATCAATTACAAAAAAAATAGGATTGGAAGCACCTTATCATGCTTTAACAAATGCTGGACATATTAGTTATATTGAATTAGATGGAGATCCATCAGAAAATGTGGAAGCATTTGAAAAGATTGTGCGTACAATGAAAGAAGCAGGAATCGGTTATGGAGCAGTAAACCACCCAGTAGATAGAGATCCAGTTTGTGGTTACGTTGGAATTATCAAAGATGTATGTCCAAGATGTGGAAGACGTGCTGGAGAACCAGTTAGTGTAGAAAAATTAAAAGAATTAGATTGTTATAATAAATAGAAAGAGGGATTAATTATGGAAAAACAAGTTGAAAAAGTAGAATCAAGAGAAAAAACAGTTGGAGAAGGAGTTGGATTCGAAAGAATCAGAAGAATTACAGGATATTTAGTAGGAACTGTTGATAGATTTAATAATGGAAAAAGAGCAGAAGAACATGACCGTGTAAAACATACTTATGATTGCTCTTGCTGTGGAGAATAATGAAAATCCGTTTAGCTGGACCAATTGAGTCTGATAGCATTGTTGATGGAGAAGGTATTCGTACAGTGATTTGGACACAAGGATGTGTTCATAACTGTTATGGATGCCACAATCCAGAAACACATTCATTTGATGGGGGAGTATTAACTGATACTGAAGAAATAATAAAAGTATTGGATGGCTTAAAAGGTCAAGATGGAATTACATTATCAGGTGGAGATCCAATGTGTCAAGTAGAAGCATGCTTAGAAATTGCTAGACACGCTAAAGAAATAGGTTTAAATGTATGGTGCTATACAGGCTATACTTTTGAACAATTATTAAAAATGTCAGAAACAAAATCAAGTATATTGGAGTTATTAAAGAATGTTGATATGCTTGTAGATGGAAAATTTATTTTGGAAGAAAAAAGTTTAGAAGTTCAATTTAGAGGTTCTAAGAATCAAAGAATTATAGATGTGCAAAAAAGTCTAGAAGAGCATAGAGCAATTGCAAATCCAAAGTATGATAGTCATAAACCTCAGATTTCTAGATATCATCGTCCAGAGTATATGTTTGTTTGAAATAGTCGATTTGACTATTTTTTCATTTGTGATAGAATATAGCGTAAAAAAGGGGGAAGTTTTAATATGGAACATATTGTAAGACCAATAGAAAAATCAGAATTATTTAGGATTACTGCTTCAGGCAAAGGAATTCCAGAAACAGATTTCTGGACATATAATTATTTTAGTGATTATGCACTTTTAGCGTTTTTATTAGACAAAAAAGGAAGAAAAAAAATTCCAGGTGGAGAAGTAGCTGATCTTAGATATTTAATGCGTGAAGAATTAACAAAACTTGAGCATCCAGATACTACTTATTCTAATTATAAGCCTTACTATATTAAGCATACTGATATGGTAGAATATTCTGGTGGAAATAAGTATGCGCCTGATTATTTTGTATTAAGAGAAGGATTTTCAACTTTAGATGTTGCGATGCGAGTAGTAACACTTTTTGATAGAAGACAGCTTAGTACTGTATTACCACCAGAAGTAGTAAATTTATTATTAACATTATTGCCTGAGGAAGAAGCAGTAAAAGAATATGTAAAACAATAAAACGATTACATTTGTAACCGTTTTTTTTATAAATAAAATTCATCTACTTCAGTATGAAAACTATCAATATTTTTGTGAATAGCCCATATTTTTTTGAGTTCAGTAATAAACTTCTTTTCATCTGTGTCTGTAGTAATAATGTCTGATAATGATAAAATTCCAACTACTTTTTCGTGATCGCTTACTATCAATCTTTTTACTTTTTCTTGTCCCATTATTTTTAATGCATTTTCGATAGAGTCATCTTTATCAATAGAAATTACATTATTGGTCATATAACGTTCTATTTTTGCTTCACTATCTAATTCTGCACTAAAAGTGCTGCATACAATATCTCTATCAGTAACGACTCCAATGATATGTTTATTTTGTTCAATGGGAATAAAACCAATATCATATTTTTTCATTAATTCTGCGATTTCACTGACTTTTTGATTTATACTACCAATAATTAGATCTCTAGACATAACATCTTCAATTTTCATGTTTATTCACCCGTTTTTATTATGAAACTATTTCTAGGAATATATTCATATTCATATCATAGATTAGGTGGGAATATGAGAAGAAAAGTGCATTTAAGAAAAAAAAGAATTATTTTCAATAAAAGGAAAAGTAATATATTAATTCTTAGTTTTTTGTTTCTTTTTATTAGCATTATTTTATCTCTCCATTTTATTAGTTCTAGAATAAGTCCAGGGCTTATGGAATATGCGGAGATACAAGCTAAAAAGTTTGTTACTTTATTGATTAATAGTGCTGTTACAGAATCAATAGGAGAAGATTTAGAGGCGGATTCTTTATTCTTAATTACAAAAGACTCAAATGGGGAGATAAGAAGCATTGATTTAGATCCTGTTAAAGTCAATAGATTACTTAGTAATACGACAAATAGTATACAAGTAAATTTACATTACATTGAAAAAGGAGAAGTAGACAAATTGACACTTATGGATGATGCTTTGAGAGATTATGATCCCAATGATTTAAAAAAAGGTGTTATTGGAAATATTCCAACAGGGGTAATTTTTGAAAATGCATTGCTTTCTAATCTGGGTCCAAAGTTTCCAATTCGTTTAAAAATTATGGGAGATATTATTACAAATATTAAAACGAAAGTTACAAATTATGGAATTAATAATGCTGTAATAGAAGTAAGTATACAGGTAGATGTGACAACTCAAGCAATATTGCCCTTTTCATCCAAGGTGATAAAAGTGTCTTCTGATATTCCTTTAACAATTAAATTAATGCAAGGAAATGTTCCTTCTTATTATTTTGGGGATAAAGTATTACAATAGATTTCTCATGGAACAAAATAGTACTTTTTTATTTTTACTTTATTTAAAATATAAATTTTAAAAATTATTTATTTTATTCTTATAGATTTAAAAAGAAGATTTTTATAACTTTAAAAGTCTTCTTTTTTTATAAATTTTATAAAAATATAAAAAGATGTTATACTAATGATAGTAGGTGAATGTATGAAAAAAATATTCATAATATTATTAATTGGAGCAATTGTAGGAGTTGGATTTTTATTTTTAACAAAAAAAGAAACGATTCTTTTAGATAACTTAAAAGATGCTTATCTAGGATCTATTGAAGTAACAGTAAAAGCGTATGATGAAAACTATAAAGAAGTAAAAGATTTTTATCGTGGTTCTAAAATAGAAATTTATGAGCAAAAAATTATTGATGAAATCACCAATCAAGAATATAGAAAAGCAAAAATCAATGGGAAGATATTTCTATTTAAGTCAGAAAATGTAGTAGATGATTACAGTAAAGTCGTTTATGAGGACGAATTATTTGTAAGAACAAGTACAACAGTTTATAAAGATAATAAAAATAGTGAAATATTGGGATTAGTAAAAAAAGGAGACTCTGTTAAAATCATTGGATTTGATACATTAGAAAATGGATTTGCACCCAAGTATAAAATCATGTATAATGGATCCGAGGGCTTTCTTTATAGTAAGTACCTCGTTCGTACCAAAGAAGAAGCTATGAAAAATTATGATGAAGATAATCGTTATCAGATTCATTTAAAACGTGCAAATACACAAGGTGGAGGAGATGCAGGGACTTTAGATTTTTATCCTTATGAAAAGGCAAAATATGAAGAAAATAAAATGCCAGAAAAAGTTAGAAGTTTATATTTAAATGCAGGTGTTATAAAAGATGTAGATAAATATATTGAAATTGCAAAGAATACCAATATCAATGCATTTGTTGTAGATATTAAAGATAATACAGCTCCAGCTTATAAAAGTAAAATTATGGAAAAATATTCAAAAACAAACTTTAATCATGCGATTAATAGTTTTGATGACTATAAAAATGTAATTCAAAAATTAAAAGAAAATGGTTTTTATGTCATTGGTAGAATTACTGTTTTTAAAGATAGTTATTATGTAACAGATCACCCAGAAAGTGCGATTGCAGATACAGATGGCAATCCTTATAAACATAATGGCTCTTACTGGCCAAGTGCTTATAACAGGAATGTATGGGAATTTAATGTTGAATTGGCAAAAGAAGCTGTGATAGAAATGGGGTTCAATGAAATACAATTTGATTATGTTCGTTTTCCAGATCGAACATATGCATTAGAAAAAGAAGGGAAAATGAATTTAAAAAATACCTATAATGAAACGAAAGCCCAAGCTATTCAAACCTTTTTGATGTATGCTTGTGATCAAATTCATGAAGTAGGAGCCTATGTATCAGCAGATGTATTTGGAGAAAGTGCTCATAATTATGTAACAGGATATGGACAATATTGGGGAGCAATTTCTAATGTTGTAGATGTAATAAGCGCAATGCCATATCCAGACCATTTTGGAGCTTATGAATATGGAATTAATGAAATTGTATGGACCGTTCCTTATAAACTTTTATATGCATGGGGAAATGGATATGCAAATGTAAGACAACAAGAAATTCCAACTCCAGCAGTAGTAAGAACCTGGATTCAAGCATATAATACAGTAAGGGAGCCTTATATTGTATATGATAGTACTAAAATAAAAGAACAAATTAATGCATTAGAAGATGCTGGATTAAGTGGAGGATTTATGACTTGGAATGCAGCATCAAGTTTATCAAAATATCGTGAGATAGCACCAGCATTTGAAAAGGAGTAATAAATGAAAAAATATAAAATAAATCATTATGAATATGAACTGTTAAAAGATTATAAAGATGGCTTCTTATTAGATGAAGTAATGAATAAAGACACAGAATATTTTGATCCTTATGACTATATTGTAGGTGATTGGTCATATGGAAAACTAAGATTAAAAGGATTTTGTGATAAAGAAAATAAAATGTATAGAAAGGGAAATGATATAGAGGGAGTAGAGCAATATTTAAAAAATTATTGTTCTTATGAATGCCGCTATTTCATTTTAAAAAAGTGTAAGTAGATGAAAACTTTAGAACAAATAAATGACCAGTTTTTACAAGCAGCTTCTGAAATTAATGAGTATACTGAGTATATGAAATTACAGGAAACATGTTTAAAACAGTCATTGAAAGCAGTTGATTTAAAGAAATTATCTCAATCAAAAGAGTATTTAGAGCAACATAAGAAATCAGTAGAAGAAAAATTAGAGTGGTCAAAAAAAGAATGGCAGAAAATTAGTCAAAGTAGAACTTTTCATTATCAAATATTAGGAAATATTATTGCTACTATGTTGACAAGAAAAGAAAAAATTCCATATTTCTCTGCAACTAGATTGGTAAAACATACCTTTCAGATAGACGAAGTAAATCGTCCATTTTATAGAGTTGTTTCCTTTGTAACAGCAAATAAAGGAGATTTGGAATCTCCACTTTTGGATCAATTATCATCAACAATGTATCCTTATTATGTTAATAATTCTCCTATTATGAAACCGCTTCCAAGAGAGTTAACAAGTAAATTAGGATTAGAAGAAATGATAAAAAGAGAACTAGAAGTTAGGGAGGCAACAGATTTATATATAGTAACAGAGCATGATATTCCAAGCTTAAATAGTTTTACAAAAACAGAAAATCAGTCTAAATTATCGAATTTTCCTTTTCACTATGTTAGTATGCTTTTAGAAAAATTGATAGAAGCTCGTTATCATAAAAATGGTATAGAATTAACAGAAAGAGAAATAGAACAAATGATTAGCGAATTTTCTGAATCTTTAAAAAAAATGACAGGAGTTGCTATGTAACAGGGTACAAAAGCCTTGTTTTCTTTTATTATTTTTAAAATGCATAGGAATTTTAAGAAAAAAATGTTATAATGTTATAGTTAGGAGGATTGAATGTGGAGCGCAGCGAATTAAAAAATACTTATGAAAATTATCAAATAAAAATCGAAGAATTTGGGAGGTTACTTTGACCCTTCTACAAAAAAAATACGAATACAAGAATTAGAACAAATTATGTTACAGCCAAATTTTTGGGATGATAAAAGATATAGTGAAACAATTATTAATGAATTAAATAATTTAAAAAATTCTGTGGAAAATTTAGAAAATTTACAATCTGAAATTGAACTTTCTTTAGAAATGTGTGATTTAGATGATAAAGAAGTGGAAAATGAATTAGAGCTTTCTTTAGCTAACATTGATGAGAGATTGAGGATTTTAGAAGTAGAAACATTATTCAATGGCCCATATGATGAAGGAAATTCGATTGTAGAAATTCATAGCGGAGCAGGAGGAACAGAAGCTTGTGACTGGGCAGAAATGTTGTTTCGAATGTATACAAGATGGTGTGACAAAAAAGATTTTGCTTATGAAATCATTTATGAACAACCAGGAGAAGAAGCTGGGGTAAAAAGTATTTCCTTTTTGGTAAGAGGGATTCATTCCTTTGGATATTTAAAGAATGAACGAGGAGTTCATAGATTGGTAAGAATTTCACCATTTGATTCAAATGCTAGGAGACATACTTCTTTCGCCTCAGTTGAGGTAACTCCTTTTTTAGAAAAGAATAGTATTGATATTGAGATTAAAGAAAGTGATATTCGAATTGATGTTTATAGAAGCAGTGGAAATGGCGGGCAGGGAGTAAATACAACAGATAGTGCAGTTAGAATAACACATTTTCCAAGTAAAATTGTTGTTACTTGCCAAAATGAGCGAAGTCAAATTCAAAATAAAGAAAAAGCAATGGAAATTTTACGAAATAAACTTTATCAATTGGAACAAGAAAAAAGGGAACAAGAAATGAAAAATTTAAAAGGGGAACAAATGGATATCAATTTTGGCTCTCAAATCAGAAGTTATGTCATGCATCCATATTCCATGGTAAAAGATCATAGAACGAATGCTGAAACAAGTAATGTTGGAAAAGTATTAGATGGTGATATTGATTTTTTTATGGAAGAGAATTTAAAGAGGTGTTAGAATATGTTTTTTAAAAGAAAAGAAAATATTATTGACCCAAATATTTTAAAATCTATTTATGCCAAAGATAAATTAGTAAGATATGCAGAATTTCTGGCAGGATTATTTTTAGTATCTTTTGCCTTCAATGTATTTTTACTACCTAGTAAAGTTGTATATGGCGTCAGTGGAATTGCCGTTATATTAAATAAACTTTATCATTTAGACCCTTCTTTAGTTATTTTAATTGGTTCTATATTGTTATTGTTACTCAGTTTTGTTTTTTTAGGAAAAGAAAAAACAGCTAATACTGTAATAGGTTCTTTATTATATCCAGTCTTTGTAAAATTAACAGAACCTATGTCAGCATTAATAGATTTGGGTTCAACAGAACCAGTAGTCATTGCTTTATTTGGAGCTGCCATTAGTGGTTTTGGGTTAGGAATGATATTCAAAGCTGGATTTACAACAGGAGGAACTGATATCTTAAATCAAATCGTATCTAAATATTTTAAAATGTCAATTGGCAATGCAATGTTTTTTACGGATGGAATTATAGTTGGATTTAGTTTCTTTATCTTCGGATTTCAAAAGTTTATGTATTCTGTTATTTCAATTTATCTAATTAGTGTTATGACAGATAAAGTCATATTAGGAATTAGTCAATCGAAAGCTTTCTATATTATTACAGATTACGAAACAGAAGTGAAAAAATTTATTTTAGATTATTTGAGTCATGGAGTTACCATATTAGATGGTAGAGGGGGATATACAGGAGATCGACAAAGAGTAATCATGTGTATTATTCCGACAAAAGAATATTTCGTAGCAAAAGAAGGAATTAAGAAAATTGATCCTAATGCATTTTTCTTAGTAACTGATGCTTATGAAGTAGCAGGAGGAGAATAAGAGGTGGAAAAATGGATTTAATTAGAATGAAAGATGTAAATAAACGATACAAAAATGGGGTTACTGCTATTTATGATCTTGATTTAAGAATTGAAAAAGGTGATTTTGTTTTTATTATTGGTTCTACTGGATGCGGAAAATCAACATTGATTAAAATGTTATATCGTGAAGAAAAACCAACAAGCGGAAAAATAATAGTTGGTGGAATTGATGTTGCAAAATTAAGAAATGGAAAAGTATATAAACTACGTCGAAAATTAGGAGTTGTATTTCAAGACTTTAAACTTTTAAACCGTTCTACAGTTTATGAAAATGTGGCATTTGCTTTAGAGATATTTGGACTACCAAAGCGGGAAATTCATTCTAAAGTAATTAAAGCACTAGAACTAGTAGGATTAAAACATAAAGCGAAAAATTATCCTACTGAACTATCAGGGGGGGAACAACAGCGTGTAGCAATCGCAAGAGCAATTATTAATGGACCAAAACTTCTTATTTGTGATGAACCAACAGGAAACTTAGATGAAAATACAAGTATGGAAATTATGTCAGTGTTAGAAGCAATTAACCAAATGGGAACAACAATTATCATGGTAACTCATGATACAGAAATTGTAAACAAAATGAAGAAAAGAGTGATTTTATTAGACTCGGGGCGTATTTTAAAAGATTATGTGAAAGGAACATATCAACATGAAAGCATTTAGAATATTAAGTAGAAACATAAGAGATGCTTTTAAAAGCGTATTTAGAAATTTTGCCCTTTCTTTGGCTTCTATTTCCTGTATTACGATTACACTAATTGTAGTAGCTTTAGCTATGATTTTATCTGATAATGTGAATAATTTTGCGACTTTAGTGGAAAAAGATGTTACTATTGTTGTATTTCTTGATAGAGATATTACAAAAGAACAAATAGAAGATGTTAGAGATAGTATTGATGTATTAGATAATATTTCTTCCATTGAATTTAAAGGTAAAATGTCTATATCAGAAGATATGATGGAATCTTCTGATGTATTAAAAAATATTATTAGTCAATACAATGAAGAAGAAAATCCAATTCAAGATACTTATTTAGTGAAAGTAAAAGATATTGAAAATATTAAAAAAACAGCTGACCAAATTAAAGACATTGACCATGTTAGTATCGTAAAATATGGTGAAGGCATGGTTGAACAGTTGGTAACTGTATTTGAGGTTGTGAAAAAAGTAAGTATCGGAATGGTAATTGCTCTAATTATTGTAACCGCTTTCTTAATTGCTAATACTATTAAAATTACTATTTTTTCAAGAAAACGAGAAATTGAAATTATGAGATTGGTAGGAGCTAGTAATTTAAATATCAAAATACCATTTTTATTTGAAGGTCTATTCTTAGGAATGTTTGGTTCAATCCTTCCAATTTTAGCTACTATTTATGGATATACAGCTCTTTATAATAATTTTAATGGTCAGTTATTTTCACCTTTCATTAAACTTATCAAACCAGAACCATTCATTTATATTGTATCAGTTGTATTATTAATTATTGGTATTTTAGTTGGAATGTTTGGAAGTTGGAGAGCAGTAAAAAAACATTTAAAAATATAAGGAAGTTGAAAAAGCTTCTTTTTTATTTAATAAACTTTAGTATTTTCTTTGAATGATTATTGAAATTTTTAAAATCTGTTTTAGATTATTTAATTTCTGAGAAAATTTTATTACAGATTTTAATAATTTACTATTTTACTTTTGTTTTATAATAGTTTATATTCTAGTCTATGGTCGTTATTTGTTGTAGTGCAACCTTTGGAAAGGGGTAACTTATGAAAAAAGATTCTATTATTAGAATATTATTTATATTACTTTTACGAAAGTAATATAACAAGGGGTAAAAGTTGATAGCTTTTAGTTCGTAAATAAAAAAAGTACTACATTTTGAAATGTAGTACTTACAAAATTTGCGGTAAGTATCTACGGATCAAGCAAATACTTCCATACTTTTTGATGAATAAATCATCTATATCCATTATACTGTAGTATATCTCTTTTGTAAAAATGTTTCATAAAAGAAAATTGATTTAAATTTATTTTTGCTTTAATAATTTATTAAAACTATCTGGAATAGAACTTTCTAAAGTAATTACTTTCTTTGAAAATGGATGAATGAACTCTAATAGATGAGAATGTAATCCTAATCTATTGATTGGATTTTTAGTAGCCTGATATTTTGTGTCCCCAATGATAGGATGACCTGCTTCACTCATATGAACTCTGATTTGATTTTTTCTTCCTGTTTCTAGAAAAACTTCTAATAAGCTATATTCTTTATTTTTCGCAATTGTTTGATAACGAGTAATAGCTAACTTACCATCCATTCCTTTGGTGGAATGAACCATTTTATTACTTTCTTCTTTTAAGAAACTTCGAATTGTTCCAAAATCTGTTTTCATAGTTCCTTCTATAATTGCCATATATCCTCTTTTTAATGTAATATCATTCCAGTGTTTTTGTAACATAATTTTCATTTTTTCGTTTTTAGCGAACAATAAGATCCCTGATGTATCACGATCTAAACGATGTACAATAAATACTTTTTGACCTTTTTCTTGTAAATAATTTCGTACTATTTTATAAGCTGTTTTTTCTTTTTCTTGTTCTGTAGAAACAGTTAGTAATCCAGCTGGTTTTTCGATTGCTATTAAACTTTCATCTTCATATAAAATTTTATATGGAAAAGAATTTAATTTTCTAAGTTGAATTTTAACATGATCGTTTTCTTTTAATAAAAAATTAAATTTTATCTGTTTTTTAGAATTCACAAAAACTTGACCATTCTTTAACAATGATTTGATATTGTTTTTTGATTTTCCTTGTACATTTTTGTAAAGAAAATTTAATAATTGTTCTTCATTTGTAACATTAAATTCTATAGTTTCTAGTTTCTTCATAGCCATCCCTCTATTATATTGTAACATAAATTTTAAAATATTTGGAAACTTTTCTCAAAAATGTTATACTAATAATAGGTGATACTTATGGAAAGTGGATTAAAGCGTTTATTAATTATAATAGGAGTAATTGTAGTAGCAACAACTATATTTTCTATTTTTAGAAGTTATAATGCAAAGAAAAAATACAAAGGACGAGTTGAAGAATTAAAAGTTGCTTTGGAAAAATGGGGAAAAGAATATAAAGACTTTTTACCCACTTCTAAAGGAGATGTTATTACTATTTCTCTTAATACTTTAAAACAAGCTGGTTATATTGAGTCTAGATTTGTAAATCCGAAAACGAAAATGAATTTTTCTAATCAATTATTGATGCAAATAGAAAAAACAGCTGATGGCTATCAATATCAAGTTTTTGATAATGATGACAATATGTTGAAAGATTATGACGATATTCGTACACAAGCTCCAATGATAATATTAAAAGGAAAAAGTGTAGAATATGCGGAGTTAAATCGACCTTATGAAGATTTAGGATATGCAGCAATAACTGTCCAAGGAAAAGAAGCTGATGAAAATAAATTAGAAATTGTATCTGATGGAAAAGCCGTACCTAGGATTGATACATCAAAACTAGGGACTTATCAGTTAACATATTATGCTTCTTATGCAAAGGAAGAAAGTTGGATTACAAGAACTGTGATTGTAGTAGATAGTGAAAAGCCAGAAATCGTAACAGAGCGTTTAACAATAAAACCAGAAGAAGTACAAAATATAAATTTAATGAATGGAGTTATGATTCGTGATAATTCAAATGAAGATTTGAAAATCGAAATAGAAGGTTCTTTGGCTGCAATACCAGGAAGATATGTTCTTACTTATAGAGCAACTGACCCATCTGGAAATGTTGCAGAGAAAAAAAGAGTAGTTAGAGTAGAAGAATAATTATGAGATAGGTATTGTTTAAAATCTCTTTTTTTGTGCTATACTAAGATATTGTTTCAGGAGGAGAATTTATATGTACTCGATTGATATTATTAATTGCTTATATCATGAAATTATGTATTCAGAACTAGATGGTGCTTTTGATTTTTTGATAATAGATTAGAAAAATTAGAAAAAATTTTAAAAACAGGAAATATTTATTCTATAGATGAACAGAAAAGGCATGGAATTAGAAAAACATATTTTGAAGAAGACTTAAATCCTAATGATACTGTTTGTATCGCTTGTCATCCAAAAAGTATTTACGCTTAGTATATAATAATCGTAGAAAAGAGAATTTAAATGGTTATGAGATGTCAAATTCCTTCTTTGCTTTTTTACTTAGTTCTACATTATTATCGGAACTATGTACTAGTAAAGGAAATTTTGATTTTGAAATATTTGTAAAAAAAACAAATTCCATTAAAAGATTATGTATTGGGAATAAAAAATACAGGAAGAGATATATCTAGATATTTTCAAATTTACGATTTATTGCTTTCATATTTAAATGGAGAAATAGATGAAAATACATATAAAAACATATTGGATGTTTATTTTGGAATAGAAGTCTTTCCTTTTGAGTTAAATTGCCAATATAACAGTGAAGGACAAAAATTTGCAGAAGAAGCCTATGAAAAACTGATGACTACAGATAACATAATCGCAGATGAAATTTTATATAGTAATATTTGTAGGATTATAAAGCGAAGTAATTTAGAACTTCCTATATATGATGTATTTGGAAATGTAATATCATTTTTAGAGAGTCAAAAACAGAAAGTAAAAATGTTAAAACAAAAGTCCCACAATTATTTTCAAAAATAAAGCATAATGTATATGAGTAAAATCATATACTTTTTTAGGTGATAAAATGGAATGGAAAGTAGGAGATTTGGTTACAAGGAACTCTCACTCCAATGATATGGTTTTTAAAATACTTGGAATAGAAGAAGATATTTGTTATTTAAAAGGATTAAATATTAGATTATGTGCAGATAGTCCATTATCAGATTTAAAAAAATATCATGAAGATGATGATGTAGAAGAAGAAAGAAAATTTCTAGAAAGTTTACCTGAAGTAACATTAAATCGTGATGACTATTTCTATTTACCAGGGAAGATACTACATATTGATGGTGATGAAGAATATTTAAAAAGATGTTTAGATTATTACGAAAATTCCAATATATGGGCAATTGGAATTGTTGAGAAAGAAGAAAATGTTCCAAATAATATTCGCAATTGGTTAGAAGAGTATAATCCCAATATTGTTATTATTACAGGTCATGATGCATTTTATAGCAAGAAAGGAAATAAAGAGAATATAGAAGCTTATAAAAATAGTATGAATTTTGTAAATTCTATAAAAGAGGCTAGAAAATATGAGAAAAGCCACGAAAAATTAATTATTATTGCAGGTGCATGTCAGTCTGATTATGAAGAGCTCATAAAAGCGGGTGCTAATTTTGCTTCTAGTCCAAAACGAATTAATATCCATGCTTTAGATCCAGCAATCATTGCTTGTATTATGAGTTTGTCTGATATTAATCAAGATATCGATTTAAAAGCAATTTTAGAAAAGACAAAATATGGTTCATCTGGTATGGGTGGGATTAAAACAAAAGGTACGATGTATGTTGGATATCCAAGATAGGAGGAACTGAGTGACGATAGATGATATTAAGAAGGATTTAAAAAAGCATGTGGGACATGATGCATATATCAAATATAGTTTGGGAAGAAATAAATATGAAAGTTATCATGTAACAATTAAAGAACTTTATGATTATGTTTTTTTGGTGGAATTAAAAAAGAAACAAAATCGAATAAAATCTTTTTCTTATGCAGATGTAATAACAAAGACTATTCGAATAGATTATTAAAAAACTATTGCATTTTTAACCATTTTATTATATACTGAAAGTGTAAATTATACTGAAGGGAGAGATTTACTTGAAAATTACATCTGTAAGTGTACGTAAAGTAGAAAAAGAAGATTCACGTATGAAGGGAATCGCATCTGTATTATTAGATGACTGCTTTGCTGTTCACGATATTAGAATTATTGAAGGAGACAACGGTTTATTTATAGCTATGCCAAGCCGTCAAACTGCTACTGGAGGTTATCGTGATATTGCTCACCCAATCAACCAAGAAGTACGTAAAATGTTTGAAGATGCAATTATTGGAGAATATAATAAAGAAGCTGAATAAGACTTACCAATTGGTAAGTTTTTTGTTCTAAAAGTTTCTTTTTTTGCATAAAGTTAACTAAAGGAGGCTTTTATGGACAAGATAGAAACAATGGTTACTACTTATAATCATAATGTAACCATAAATGAACGAAAAAATATTGTGATTAGTGGGGTAAAGAAAATTGATAGCTTTGATAATGAAGAATTTTTGATGGATACAACAATGGGATATATGGTTATTAAAGGTTCTGAATTAGAGATTATTAAATTAGATACTTATCAAGGAAATGTTTCTATAAAAGGAAAAGTCAATAGTTTAACTTATATGGAAAGTGCAAATAAGAAAGAAAAAGAAGATGGAATATTTGGGAAACTATTTAAATGATGGATTTAGATACTCAGATTACAACATTAGTCATATCTTTTTTATATGGAATTGTTTTTTCTTTCTTGGTAAGTGTAAACTATAAGTATTTATATCACAAGAAAATTTTGCTTAGAATTTTATTTACTTTTATGTTTATTTTTGCAAATGTCCTTATTTACTTTATTCTTTTAAAGAAAATAAATCAAGCAATTTTGCATCCATATTCTCTTGGTATGATTTTAGTCGGTTTTTGTCTAGAACATTATTTACATCACTTAGTTGTCAGGCTTTTTAAAAGATGATATACTTTTAATAAGGTAGGTGATAATGTGGCTGCAAAGAAAAAAATTCCAGTAGCATCAAAGCATAGATTGATGATTTTTGGAACACTATCAATTGTTTTGATGGGGTATTTTTGGGTCACTTTAATTAGCTATACAATTAATATTAAAGCGTTAAAGGAAAAAGAAAAAGAATTGAAAGTAGAGCTTGGTTCTTTAAAAAATGAGGCAAGTGATTTATCAAATACAATTCAGAAGTTAAAGGACCCAGATTATATAGCCCGTTATGCAAGAGAGAATTATTATTATTCTGCAAATGGAGAATATATTATAAAAATTGAAGATAAAAAATTAGAGGAAACTGAAGTACCAAAGACAAATAATCGATATAAATATTATATTTATGGAAGTGTGTTTTGCATTGTTGGAATTTTCTTATATATAGTAAAAAGAAAATAACATAGAATTTTTATATTCTATGTTATTTT
>CANRVY010000022.1 GCA_947643405.1 uncultured Mycoplasmatota bacterium
ACATGTATTTTATAGAAATATATGTTTTTTTCTATTTTTTATCATTTAAAAGTATGATAAACTATAATAGAAATTAGTAGTTGGGAGAAATATATGAATAGTAAATATGCAGTTCAAATAAATAATATTTGTCAAGTTGTTTCAGTGAAAGGACAGAACAAGAAAATTTTATCTAATTTAAGTTTATCTGTGAGGCATGGAGAATTTATTGCTATTGTAGGATGTTCAGGAGCTGGAAAAACAACATTAATGAATATTTTAAGTGGCTATACCAAGTGTAGCAGCGGAGATGTTTATATTGATGGTTTGAATTTATATGAAGAAGAAAATTATTTTAAAGGAAAGATTGCTTATGTTCCACAACAAGAGATTTTGGATCCAACATTGACATTACAGAAATCATTAGAATATTCTTTGTTGCTTCGTGTTAAAAGGGTTTCTAAAAAACAAATGATGGACACGATAGATTACATTTTAGAAATTTTAGAGCTTTCTCATGTTAGAAACACTTTAATTAAAAATTTGAGTGGTGGAGAAAAGAAAAGGGCCTCCATAGCAACCGAAATGCTTAGTGACCCAAACTTATTTTTATTAGATGAACCAACAAGTGGATTAGATGCTAATATTGAAAAAAAAATAATGAAAAAGTTAAGAGAAATCGCGAATATGGGGAAAACAATTATTATCACAGCTCATACTGTTTCTAACTTGCATTTGTGTGATAAAATTTTATTTATGGGAAAAGATGGAAAAATCTGTTATTATGGACCTTATAACGAAATATTTAACTATTTTAAAGTAAAAGAATTTGTAGATATTTATGATTTATTAAAAGAAGATACTGATAGTTGGTATTTAAAATATAGAAAAAATGAAAATCATATATCAATTGATAAATCTCATAGAAAAGAAAAAAGAAAACAAGCAGGATTTGTTTCTCAAGTAAAAACTTTAGTAAAACGTTATATATCATCTTTGATTAACAATAAATTTATGTTAATTCTTTTGTTAGGACAAGCCATTATGATGGGGTTTTTAATTTGTTTAGCAACTGAAAAAAATTGTTTACAAAATCCCGTGACAGCCTCTATGATTTTTGTCGCGTTTACATTAGCAGCCGTATGGTTAGGACTATTTAATACAATACAAGAAATTGTAAAAGAAAAAGATATGTTAAAAAAGGAATATATGAGTGGTTTAAAATTTACTTCTTATATGACATCAAAAATTATTATCTTTTCAATATTATGTTTTTATCAGTCAATTACTTGTGTTTCAATTGTTTATTTTCATTTGAATCCAAGGCCAGATACCGCATTGGTTATAAATACACTTGTAGATCTGATTATTAATTTTTTTCTAGTTTCTTTTTCTACAAGTATGATAGGAATATTTATTTCATCATTTGTAAAGGATACAAAAACAACTTTGATTCTATCTCCTTTATATATGATGATACAAATGCTTTTTTCTGGTATGTTTATTCCTTTTATCGAATTTACTAAAAATATTTCTTATTTTGTAATTGCTAGGTGGGGTTATGAAAACTTTGGAACTATTAGTAATTTGAAACATTATCAAGTGACAGAACCTTCTAAAGATTTCTTTCTCTTTCAATCATCTCATGTTCTAAATATATGGTTTATATTTATAGTCATACTTGCTTTATTTTTAATCGCTAGCATTGTTACAATTAAACTAAATATTTTAAAGCAAGATCGTAATTATTTAAAACTCCATAATAAGAAAATAGTAGAAGAATAGAGAAGTTTAAAACTTCCTTTTTTTTCTTAAATATGATAGACTAACATTAGTAAAAAACGCATTAGTATTTATTTTCTAAAATATGCTTAGAAATATGTTTGGTGAGTCATCAAATAGAAATAAAAAGTTATCAATTGATTTTATATATCAGTGTAACTTCGCTACACTGCATGTAGTAAAGTACACCTCTATATAGAAATATCACTTTGTATTGCGTTTTTTACTTTTTTAGATTTGTAGGTGAGTTATGGCAAATCAATATTTAAAATATTGTACAAAAGAAGAAGCATTAGAATTTCTAATGTCATTGCATTTATGTCAAAATCTAAGGACACTTTATGCAGTTAGTAATCATATAGAAAAACATTATGAATATATGGAAATTTCTAAAAATGGTAAGACAAGATGCTTAAATATGCCAGATTCATTATTAAAATATATTCAAAGAAATATTTTAAATCATGTTTTATATGGTATGCATATATCATCTTACGCTAAAGCATATTGTAAGAAAGTAGATATTTTAGAAAATGCAAAACCACATATTGAGAAACCTATGATATTAAAATTAGATATAAAAAACTTTTTTAATCATATTACTTTTTATATGGTAAAAGAAAATGTTTTTAGAGAAGAATATTTTCCAGAATCTGTTTCCGTTCTGCTCACAATTTTATGTACTTATAAAGGCGTTTTGCCTCAAGGAGCTCCTACTTCTCCAATGATATCGAATATTATATTAAGAGAATTTGATGAAATTATTGGCGCTTGGTGCGAAAGTAAAAATATTATTTATACAAGATATTCAGATGATATGACATTTTCAGGAACATTTGATAAAAATGAGATCCTAAATTTTGTAAAGCGAGAACTTTCTTTATTAGGCTTTCAATTAAACTGTAAAAAGACGAAATTGCTTTTTTCTAGTGATCGACAAACCGTAACTGGTATTGTTGTCAATGAAAAAACAAATACAACTAAAGAATATCGAAAAAATATTCGAAAAGAAATATATTATTGTAAAAAATATGGAATAGAAAATCATTTAAATTTTATTCATATCGATATAGAAAAAAAGGATTATTTAAATTCATTAAAAGGAAAGATTTTGTTTGTATTACATGTAGATCATGAGAATTTAGAATTTAAAAACTATTTAAAATGGATAGAAAAAGTTGAAAAATGAATTTTTTCTTTTTTATTTTACTTTTTCATAAATTTGTCATTTGTATTTTATTCTATAATCATTTATTCTACTATTTGTGGTTGTAATTGCTGTAGTGTTTGCCTCTAGAAAGAGAGGCATTATGAAGCAAAAAGATTTGCAGATAACAATTCAGTACATCATGATATTCTTGTTAATTGGTTTATTATTTACTATTGTGAATAGGTAATCAGTGGATTTTTGGTTGACTTAAGTCGTAAAAAAATACCTACATTTGATAATGTAGGTTATCCAAAATACTTGAGGCCAAGTATTTACATAGCAAAGCAAAGCAAATACTTCCCCACTTTTTTGATGAAGGAAATCATCTGCGTCTATTATACTGCAGTATGAGTACTTTGTTAATTTTATTTTGAAATGATAATCTTCTTTTTATGATCTTGTATATTTTACCCTTGTCTTATTTTCCTATCTTCTTTATAATAGAATTACTAGGAAGTGATTTTATGAAAAAGCCAGAACTTTTAGCGCCAGCAGGAAATATGGAAAGTTTGAAAGCTGCAATAGAAGCAGGAGCTGATGCCATTTATTTAGGTGGCTACATGTTTGGAGCGAGAAGTTTTGCTGGAAATTTTTCAAATGAAGAAATAAAAGAAGCAGTTACTTATGCACATTTATATGGAGTTAAAATATATGTTACAGTCAACACTTTAATTTATGAAGATGAAGTAGAAACTTTTATGAGTTATGTTGACTTTTTATATCGTGCTTCAGTTGATGCGGTGATCATTCAAGATTTAGGAATGTTGGATTTGATCAGACAGACATTTCCTTTACTAGAAGTTCATGCGTCTACACAGATGCATTTACATAATTTAGAGGGAGTAAAATTAGTAGAAGAGCTAGGGGTAAAAAGAGCCGTTTTAGCGCGCGAAACTGATATTGATTTAATTAAAGAAATCAAGAAAAGTACAAATATTGAAATTGAAATTTTTGTTCATGGGGCCTTATGTATTAGTTATTCTGGACAATGTTTAATGTCTAGTTTAATTGGAGGAAGAAGTGGAAATAGAGGATCATGCGCTGGAAGTTGTAGGCAAAAGTATGATTTGATAGCAAATGGAAAAAAGATGAATAAAGATTCCTATTTGCTTAGTACTAAAGACTTAAATACGTTAGATTATTTAGGAGATTTAATGGATATCGGAGTAGAGAGTTTTAAAATAGAAGGTAGAATGAAACGTCCAGAATATGTCTATACCGTTGTAAAGCTCTATCGTAAAGCAATTGACCAGTATTGTCAAAACAAAAAAATAGAAATAAAAGAAACAGAAATTTTAGAATTGAAGAAAATATTCAATAGAGAGTTTACCAAAGGATTTTTATTTCATGAAGAGGAAAAGAACTTCATGAATTCAAAAAGGCCAAATCATATTGGAATTCCGATTGGAAAAGTTGTAGACTATCAAAAGGGATTTGTTACAATTAATTTGTATTCTAGATTACAAAATGGAGATGGAATTAGAATTTTAGGAGAAGAAGATTCAGGAACAATTGTAACAAAAATAATTACTCAAAAAAGACAAGTGAAAGAAGTAGAAAATGGGATCGTCAAAATTCCTTATAAAGAAACGGTAAAGGTTGGAAGTACAGTTTTAAAAACGACAGATAAAAAGCAATTAGACGAAATTAATTTTTTATTATCAAAGAAAACTAGAAAGGTCTCTATATCTTTAGAATTAGAACTAAAATGTCATCAAAAACCTTTGTTAAAATTGTTTGACGGGAAAAATGAAGTTGTTGTAATAGGAGAAAAGAATGTAGAACAAGCTTTGACTACACCAATATCAAAAGAACGAATTCAAGAACAAATTTTGAAATTCGGAGATTCTGTTTACCAGATAACTGATATGCTTTTCAAAATAGATGATAATATTTTTATTTCTATCCAAGAACTGAATGAATTAAGAAGAAAAGCAATTTCAAAATTGAATGAGCAAAGAATATATTATTATCCATATCAAAAAAAGGAGTATCAGAGAAGTGTTCCTAATTTTCCTGTGGAAAAAAAGAAAACTGTTTTTGTGAATGAACTTTATCAATATAAAATTGTGGAAAAAGAAAATTGGGATACTATTTATGTGGAAAAAGAAGAACTTTTTAATACCATAAAATCAGATTCTAGAGTTATCAAAAAAATTCCACGAGTTTTACACCATATTTTTTTAGAAAAAGAACGATTCTTAGCTGGAGAACTTGGAACATTTTATCTTTATCCACAAGCTTTTACTGATTGGTCTTTTAATGTAACCAATTCTTATACTGCTGCCTTTCTTTTCAGTAAAGGAGCGCAATTAGTCACTTTGTCTCATGAATTAGATGAAAAGCGAATGAAATTGTTAATCTCTGCTTATAAAAATAGATATCATGCACATCCTAATTTTGAGTTAATCATTTATGGAAAAGAAGAAGTCATGATCAGTAAATTTCGTTTGTTAAAATATTTTAATGTAAAAAATGGTTTTTTAAAAGACCGATTTGGAAATTTATATCCAATTGAAGAAAATAAACAATTTATGAAAATTTATAATTATAAGCCAAGAAATATGAAAGGATATTATTATCAATATGGAATTAATTCCTTACGTTTAGAGTTTGTGAATGAAAAAGAAAGCGAGATGAGACAAATTATTGATGAATTTTAGGGAAAAAATAAAACTGCTAGAAGAGTGGATCTATAAATCGAATAGAATTGTTATATTTACTGGAGCAGGAATTTCCACATTATCTGGGATTCCTGATTTCAGAAGTCCAAATGGGCTTTATAAAAAAAAGAGCGTAATTGCACCAGAAGAAATCTTAAGTCACCATTATTTTTTATCTCATCCAGAGTCTTTTTATCAATTTTTGAAAAAAGAAATGCTTTATTTGAATGCAAAACCAAACAAGGCACATTTTTGGATTTCTGAATTGGAAGAAGAAAAAGAGATTACTGTAGTAACTCAAAATATTGATTCTTTACACTGGAAAGCAGGAAGTAAGAAAGTACTTGAATTGCATGGAAATATGCGAGAATTCTATTGTATGAGATGTGGAAAAAAATACGAAAAAGAAATTTTAAAAAAAGAGCTGCCTATTTGTACTTGTAATGGTCTTATTAGACCTAACATTGTTCTTTATGAAGAAGCATTAAATGAAGAAACTTTTAATGAAGCTATTTTTGCAATTTTAAAAGCGGATATGATTATAGTTATGGGATCATCTTTGGTAGTAACACCAGCATCAGAACTTCTTTCTTTTTATAGTGGAAATCGATTCGTTATTATGAATAAAGAAGAAACGCCTTATGATAAAAAAGCAAATTTAGTATTTCATGAAGATATTTTAAAAGTAGTAAGAGCGATAAGATAAAAAGAAAATCCGAAAAAATTCGGATTTTTATCTTCTTGGATTTCTATTAGGTTTTTCTCCATTTGGTATTTCTCCTGGAATTTGATTTGGCATATTTCCAAATCCATTTGGCATTCCATTATTTCCATAAGTTGTAATTGTATCTGTTAAAACTAATGTAGTAAGAACTGTTCCTTCTTTTATTTCTTCACTTGCACTTACAATACCATCTGTATTTTTCAAATTATTTTCTGATAAAGAAATTGTATAGCTTTCATTTTTGATGAGTGTTGCAGATGAATAAACAAGAGAACTGTAACTTTTAGAAGGAGAGAATGTTAGCAAAGGCTTATTATCACTATCTACAATTTGTATTGTAGTTGAAGCCTTCTGATTTGAGAAAGATAATTTCATAGAATTTTGCTTTGAACTATTACTAGGTGCTTCAGCCATTCCAGAACTTCCAACTGCAATTAAGGTACCACCGTTCATGTTGTAAGTCCCATTATAATCAATTGCACCATTGCCACTATCTGTAGGACCTTCAATAATCAGTGTCCCATTTTCCATTGTAATATCTCCATTGGAATCTATTCCATCTCCCTCAGCATGAACGACATAATATCCATCTGTAATTTCTATTTTAGAGTCATCACTAGTAAATGTATTAGCTCCTTTTCTATTCATTGCAGATGCATCATTTCCGCCTGCAGCATTGATGCCATCATCGCTTGCTTTTATGTGAGCACTTCCACCTTTTAGATAGATATTAGAAGCTTCTAATCCCTCATAACTTTTTTCAATATTGATTTTTCCGTCTTCAATTGTAAGGGTATCATCAGCATGAATCCCATCATCGCCAGAAGAAAGTGTAATGATACCATTTTTAATAGTAACTATATTATTACTATGGATTGCGTCATCAGAAGAATCAACCTGAATTGTTCCGCTATTTATAAGGATATTACCATCAGCCTTGATTCCTTTGGCAGATGCATCATTATCTTCGCTATTTCCCCATATGCCCCAAGTATCTTTTGTGCTTGAATTTTCACTTCCATCGCCAGTTTTTATTTCGTATGTACCATCTTTTATAGAAAGGGAAGAAATGGCTTCTAAACCATCTTCTCCTGCTTCAATCCAAATAGAACTGTTAATAAGTTCCATTGTTCCTGAATTTTTCTTGGTTTCATTATAAGCTTTGATTCCATTACCAGAAGCTTTCACTTTAATATTGGCGTTTTCTATCTTAATACTATCTTTGGCTTTTATTCCATTATTTTTAGATGTAATAACGATATTACTATCTATGATTTCTATATTATCTTTTCCAACAACTCCATTGTTATAATTCGCTTCAATTGTTAAATTACCACTCCCATTTAAAACCAAATCTGATTTACTATGTATGACAGCATTAATTTCATTATTGTCTGTATTTGTATAATTAGAAGAATCAATGAGATAATTTTCTGTATCTTCTATTAAGGTAATCGTCATCAATTCTGCTTTTTTTACATAAATAGGAGCAGTTTCATTAGAAGTTATTGAAATGTTATTGAAAATTAATGTAACTTTTCCATTATTGGCATTTATAACAATGTTTGAGTCAAGAGAAGTTCCTGATAGTGTATAAATCCCACTACTTGTAATTGTTAAAGTTTTATTTTTATAAGTGGCACCATTTCCATTGATAGAAACATTTTTATCAAAATGAATAGAAGTAACATAATTCGTGACAGGTTCTTCTCCTTTTTTGAATACAATAAAAAGCAAAGCAATGATAACAAACAAACTACTAATTACAATAACCCATTTTTTCATAATTCACTAATTCCCATATTTGGTCGTTCTAAAATAATTGACAAGTTTCCATTTCTTGAACGTAAATCATCAATAAATTCTTTTTCATTATCGAAAGATTTCATTACAACTTGATATGTGAGTTCAAATAAACTTCCCATATTGGTTGTTTTTACTTTTGTTAAATCATGAAATTCTGTATATTTTTTTAATATATCATCAAAAACTTCTATATAATCTAAAGTTTCTGGAATCGTGATTTTTAAAACTTTCCTTTTTATCTTTGGTTCTCCAAATTTTATTTTCCAAAAAAAGAATATCATAAGATTGGTAAGAATGGTAAAGAAAATAGAAAAAGTTAGATATCCCATGCCAACTGATAGACCAACGGCCATCGCAAAAAATACACAAGTGATTTCTTTTGAAGTAGCTGGCATGCTTCGAAAACGGATGAGCGCGAAAGACCCCATAATGGCAACTGAAGTTCCTAAATTTCCATTCACCATTATAATAACAACTTCGACAAGTAGTGGAAGTAAAGTAAGTGTTATAATAAAATTTTTAGTATAATGTTCCTCTGTTTTCATATGAGTGAGAGCAATCAGAAAACCTAAAATAATTGCCACAACGCTACATAATAAAGCATTTTCAATCGTTAGTGTATTATTTAAAATTGTTTCAAACATAAATTTCCTCCTTTAATATTGTTTGATAAACTTTTCCATATTTAGAAAATGTAGTGGGGTAAATATGAAGTTCTGATAATAGAGCGCAAAACCATAATGGATAGCTGAAATTAGATTTCACTTCCATAATATAAGTGTCATCAGAAAATACTTTTTGCCCTTTATCTCCTAATTCTAATTTCAAATTATCTTTACGATATCGAATATTTGTATCAAATGTAATTCTAAAATTAGGATCATTTTTTGCACAAAAAGCAAGTCTATTATAAGCTAGATAAACCATTGGTTTTAATTGATAAAATTTTAAAGTATATGCAATTTCTTTTTCTATTTGTGTATTTTCATTTGTGTTTTCTAAGAATTTATAAATTTCTTTTAAAGGAAGGCTGATTCTTCTTTTGTTTACTTGTTTTTTATATTTTTTTTTGATTTCTAAAAAAACAGTAGAATCAAGTCCTGGGATTCCATAACTTCGTAATCTTACTTTTTCTTTATAAACTGGTTTTTCAATACTTCTTCTAATTAAGTCAAAATTATTTGTATCAAAATAAAGATTACAAATAATAGATTTACTATATTGATCAGGAATAATATATGGCTTCATTTTTTTTAAAAGTAATTTGTATTCCTGTTCATTTAATAAATATTTTTTTTCAACTCTATTAAATACGGTCTGCATCAATTTATCACCCACAATAAGTATAGAAAGTTTATTTGATTTAATTGTGAAAGAAAATAAAAAGTTTTGTGATAAGCTTTTCATAAAGTATAGCTTTTTATGTTAAATTTTGTTACAATAAAAAAAGAGAAATACTCAAGATGTATGAAATTAATCTTGGGTATTTTTTCTAGCTATGTTTGAATCAAAAATCATAGACATTTTATTTTATTTGTATTATAATAAAAACCAATTTGAAAAGAGGAGGTGTTCTGATTGGTTAAAGCAGATTTGCCAGTTATTTTATTAAAAGGAATTGTATTACTTCCAAATAATGAATTGCGTTTAGAATTTGATAATGAAGAAAGTAAGAACATTATTGATTTATCTGAATTATTTCATGAGAATCGTATTTTAGTAGTAAGTAGTAGTGATCCTTTAGAGGAATCTCCTGATAAAAAAGAATTGCCTAAAATTGGAGTTATTTCTGAAATCACTAGAAAGATAGAACTTCCAAATGGAAATGTTCGAGTAGTGATTAAAGGAATAGAAAGAGCAGAAGTATTTGAATATTTAAATTTAAATAAAAGAGATGTATTAGAAGCAATTGTGTCTTCTCTTGAAGTAGCGGAAATTGATGAAAAAACAGAAACTGCAATGGTTAGAAAATTATACCGTGAATTAGAAACTTATATTAAGCGTGTTCCTTATATGAGCAATAGCATTCTAGCCTCTGTTGATTCTGTGAAAAGCTTATCTGTAATGACAGATTTAATTGTGCCTCATTTACCAGTTGGTTTAGAACGTTTGCTTCAATATTTAAATGAACAAAATATTTTAAAAAGAACAGAAATGATTTTAGAAGATGTCTATGAAGAACAGGAACTATTTGATATTGAAAGACAAATTGATCAAAAAGTAAAAAAGAGAATTGATAGTAGTCAAAAAGATTATTTGTTGCATGAAAAAATGAATGTCATTAAGGAAGAATTAGGAGAACATTCTTTAAAAGAAGATGAAGTAAGTGGACTTAGAAAAAGACTAGAAGAATTAGATGCTCCAGAAAAAATAAAGACTCGAATTGATAAAGAAATTCGTTATTATGATAGTATGCCAGCAATGTCTCCAGAGGTAACAATGGTAAGAACTTATATTGACTGGTTATTGGATCTTCCTTGGAACATAGAAACAGAAGACAATCATAATTTAAAGGAAGTAAAAGATGAATTAAATGCTTCTCATTATGGACTTGAAAAAGTGAAAACTAGGATTATTGAATATTTGGCGGTCAAGGAAAGAACCAATAATTTAAAAAGTCCAATCATTTGTCTTGTGGGCCCTCCTGGAGTAGGAAAAACAAGTTTAGCGGTTAGTATTGCTCATGCGATTAATCGTAACTTTGTTAAAATTTCAGTAGGAGGTGTCTCTGATGAAGCAGATATTTTTGGGCACAGACGTACTTATGTAGGCGCGAATCCTGGAAGAATTATTAGTTCATTGAAAAAAGCAAAAAGTAGAAATCCAGTTTTCTTAATTGATGAAATTGATAAGATGAGACAAGATATAAAGGGCGATCCAAGTAGTGCTTTATTGGAGGTATTAGATCCAGAACAAAATGAATTTTTCATGGATCATTATATGGAAGAAGAATTTGATTTATCAAAAGTAATGTTTGTTGCAACAGCAAATTATATAGAAAATATTCCAGCTCCTTTGTTAGATCGATTAGAAATCATTGAATTATCTAGTTATACAGAATTTGAAAAGATTGATATTGCGAAAAAACATTTGATTCCTAAAATTTGTAAAGAACATGGAATAGAAGATGGAATTATTAATTTTAGTGAAGAAGCAATTTTATCTATTATTCGTTATTATACAAAAGAGGCTGGAGTGCGTGAATTAGAAAGACAATTATCTAATATTGTGAGAAAAATAGTAACTTCACTTGTTTTGAACAATATAAAAATAGGACATTTAAATATTACAGGAAGAAATATTCATAAATATCTTGGTAAGAAAAAATATGCTTCAGCAGCATTAGAAAACGATTATCAAATTGGAGTTGTAACAGGATTAGCATATACAACTTTTGGTGGGGATACTCTTTCTATTGAAGTTAATCATTATGATGGTTCGGGACAACTTGTATTAACTGGCTCTTTAGGGGATGTCATGAAAGAAAGTGCGAAAATAGCGCTTTCCTATATTAAAGCAAACCATCGATATTTTAAAATTGGATATAGTTTATTAAATACTAGGGATATTCATATTCATGTTCCAGAGGGAGCTATACCAAAAGATGGACCAAGTGCTGGAATAACATTAACAACGGCTTTAATTAGTGCTTTAACTGAACAACAAGTAGATAAGAATATCGCAATGACAGGAGAAATTACTTTAAGAGGAACAGTCTTACCAATTGGTGGATTAAAAGAAAAAAGTATTGGAGCTCATCGTAATGGGATAAAAAAGATTATCATCCCTTATGATAATTTAAAAGATTTAGATGAAATTCCAAGTGAAGTAAAAGATGATATTACATTTATTCCAGTGAAAACATATAAAGAAGTTTGGAATATTGTTTTTAAAGAAAAAATGAAGAGTGGTAATCATGAACAAGAACAGTTATTATTATAGGAAATTGGCACAGTCTATTATTTTTTCTGATGAACATTGGAGAAAAATTGTAAACTTTGATGATCCACATGATAATGTGTATTCAGAAGAATTTTTATGTTCCTTATATCATCTGTTATTACGATATCAGAGAAAATCTTGTCTAGAAAAAGTAGATATTAATCAGTTACAACAATTTTTATCAGATGTTCGTTTTACTTATCCATATCAGTCTAGAACAGAAAAAGAAAAAATTTATTCTATGATTAATGAAATGATACGAATAAGTAATGGAATGGATGATTCTGGAATTGGCAAATTTTATATGGAAGAATACAAAAAGCGGTATGGTATTTATGCAAAAACTCCTTTAGGAAAAGATTTGCTAGCACGTTATTTTGCATATTATTTAGATGAGGAGCCTAGAGGAATCAAAAAAGATTTAGCATATGACATTTATTCTTTAACATTGCTCCATTATGATATAGCCGATTTATCACAAGAGCATATTGATAACTATTCATTAACCGATTGTTATTTGAGCACTTTGAATGCTTTATTAGAGGAAGACAAAAGGTTATTGGTGGATCCTATTATTCGAAGTCGTTTTCTTTTTATTTTGAGAAGAAATAAAAGTTTACTTTCTGAAAAAAAGGAAGAAATTAGTACAGGTGACAAAAATGATGATAGAATGTTTGAACGTCATAATGAGTTTGTTTTAAGAAGATTAGAAAGATTTCAAATGTTTGACAAATAAGTAATTTAGTTTACTTATTTTTTTATGAATCTTAAAGATAAGTTAGGATTTTAAAGTAGTTTTCTAAAATAATAGAAATGAGAGGGAAAATCTTTTCTTTCATATCAGCTGGTCTGTTGACAAAATATTTTTTACCTAGTATGATGTAGATAAATTCTTTCCAAGAGGGAGGGATTGATATGTCAAAAATGTTAAGGAAAATTTATGGATTGCGTTTTGATACAAGTTTTAAAAGTATATTTCGCAATGAAAAATTTTTAAAACAGTTTTTTAATGATATTTTTCATGATGAAATTACTTATATTGATAAAGAAATTTTATTAGAAAATAAGTACTTGTCCTATAGTATATATTTATCGTTAATTAGAAAAGTGGCAGGATTAACAGAAGCTGAAACATTAAAGTCTAAAGAAAAATATAATTGCTTAAATTAATTAAAAATAGAAACTATTTAAAATTAGAAACTAAAAATTTCTAGTTTTTTAGTCTATTTTTATTTTTATTTCATATAGTGTAATGAACTGGAAGGGTGATATTATGAAAAAGATAATTCCATTTAAAAAAGAAATTATTTTTAAAACCAATTTAGCAGAAATTACAAGTATTTCATTAGAACATTCATTAAAAAAGCAAGGTGAACATTTAATAGCAGGTTCATTTTCTTTAAATGGAGAGTATAAAATTACTGATGCAAGTACAAATACAGAGACATTTTCTTATGAACTGCCATTTGATATTCATATAGATGATCATTATTTATTAGATCATAGTACAGTGGATATAGATGATTTTTATTATGAAATTGTAAATGAAAATGTATTAGCTGTTAGTATTGATGTAAAAGTAGATAAGTTAGAAGAAAAACCATTGATGGAAGAAAAACCAGCAGTGGAAGAAAGACAGGAACCTGTTTTTGAACAAATTACACCGATCAAAGAGGAAACCTTAGAAGAAGTAAAAGAAAAGTTAGAAAAGGAAGAAAGAGAGGAAGCAGTTGTGGAAATAGAACAAAAAGAAGAAAAAATAGAAACAACTAGAACATCTTTATTTGGAACTATGGATGAAAGTGAAACTTATATGACTTATCGTGTATATATTATTAGAGAAGGAGACTCTATTGAAAATATTTTAACTCGATATGAAATAACAAAAGAAGAGTTAGCATCTTACAATGATTTAAATGATGTAAAACTAGGAGATAAATTGATTATTCCTGCTATTTATCATGCAAAAAGTGAATAAAGTATTAAAAAAATATGCATTAAAACCTCATCGGTATCAAAAAGAAGGTCAAGTTACTTTTGTAGATACTGAGGAAGGACGTTATGCAATTAAGCCTAAAAAATCAAGTGAAAATAATATTTATCGATATTTAGATACAAGAAGTTTTGGCTATTATCCAAAGGTTTTAAGCAAAGATGATGATGAATTTGAAATCACAGAATATGAGGAAGATTTTGATGTACCAAGTGAACAAAAAATTTTGGATTTGGTAGATTTGGTAAGTTTGCTCCATAATAAAACAACTCATTATAAAGAAGTCGATGAAGCGGATTATAAGAAAATATTTGAAGATATCTCTAATAACATAGAATATTTATATAGTGATTATAATGATCGTATGAATATTATTGAATCTCATATTTATATGAGTCCAAGTGAGTATTTACTTGCTAGAAATATTTCTAAAATCTATGCAGCATTGGGGTATGCAAAAAAAGAACTAGATAATTGGTATCATCTAGTAAGTGAACTTAGAAAAGAAAGATTGGTTGTTATTCATAACAATTTAGATTTAACACATTTTATTCGTAATAAAAATTCTTACTTAACAAGTTGGAGAAAAGCAAGAATTGATATGCCAATTTTTGATTTATATAAATTATATTTGCGCCATTCTTTAGACTTTGACTTTTATGAAATATTAAAGCGATATGAAAAAAACTATCCATTAAAAGAAGAAGAACGCAAATTACTTTTTATTTTGATCGCTCTTCCAGATAAGCTAGAATTAACAAATTCTGAATATCAGAATTGTAATGTCATAGGAAATTTAATAGATAGACTTTATAAAACAGAAGGCTTATTGTCACCATATTATGTGAAACAAGAAAAAGAGTGATAATGCCCAAAAAAAGAAAATAAGAAATAGGTTAAAACGAGTTACAATGAATAAAGTTAAAAGTAATTGATAAAAAAGAATAATGCAACAGATAAAATGTGCAATAAACCATTTTCCTCTTCCACACCACCAATTATTATTACGATTCATAGTATCACCTATTATATTTTATTCGAAATATGAAAAAAGGAAACTAAAACTTAAAAGTCTTAGTTTTTTATGTTATAATGAAAGAATAGAAGGTGTAGAAGATGAGAAAAAAAGGGTTTACATTAATAGAACTCCTAGCAGTCATTATTATACTTGCAGTAATTGCTTTAATTTCAGTGCCAATTATTTTAAATATTGTTAAGAAAGCTCAAAAAGAAGCCTTTCAGGATAGTGTATATCATATTATGGAAGGCGCTAAATTGGATGCTATCATAAATGAAAGAGAGTTGCCTATCTCTTATGTGGTGGATGATAATCAAGTGACTCCAAATGTTTCTTTTCATGGTGAAATAAATGCTTATGGAGAAATAGCAATTGATAAAAATGGGAAAACTAAAGTAGAAGTTGATAATGGAACTTGGTGTGCTAGAAAAGGATATTCAGATAGTAAGTTAGTATTATCCTCATCTCCTTGTACAGATAATCCAATTGTTATTGGTGATTTAACTGTAGAAATAAAATGGGGAGAAGGTTTATTGATTACTTCTTCTGCGATTTCTAAAGGTTCAAAAATCATTAGTTATGAATTTAAAGTAAAAAAAGATAATCAAGTAGTAGATTCTTATAGATCAGAAGAAAAGGCACATTTATTTTCTTTTGAACATCTTTCAAATCATGAGCAATATCAAATAGAAGTAGAAGTAAAAGATAATCAAAATCATGTAAAAGATACTAGTACCATTTATGAACTTTCTTATGAACCAATTGTTACTAGATATGTTGTTGTAGAAGTACTAGAACATTTAGATGGTAATGGAGCTGTAATTAATGAATTAGAGTTTTTAGATGCATCTGACAATAAACTTTCTTATACAGTAGGACCAGTTTATGATAGTACTACAAATGGAAACCCATATTATTGGAATAGTACCTCTTATTGGCAAAAAGAACGTTTAAATGATGGAAAGTATTCCTATACATCAAATTCAGAAGGTGGGACAACAAGCACTTTATTTATATATAATTCAACAGCGACGAACAAATGGGCTAGATTTTTAGTAGATTTTGGAGAAGAGGTGGAACTGAAAACCGTTCATTTATGGACTGGAGGTAGTGATAAAAGACAGCCAAAACAGGTTAAAATGTATCGTAATTCATTAGAACCAAATACCTCTTTTGTATCAACTTACATTCAAAATAAAGATACTTCATTACCTTGTATTTATGATAAAACGTTTACATCCACTTATACAACTCCAACAATGGATACAAATTATTTTATTTATCCAAAAGATACAAAAAAGCCAGTTATTAATGATATTTTAACAACTATCAATTATAATTTTTTAGAAATAAAAGCGGATGTTACTGACCCTTATTATTCTTCAGGAATGAAGCACTATCGTTTTGCGCTTATCAAAGATAATGGAAACTTGTCCTATGAAGATGTTCCTTGGAGTGATTTTCAAAATACAGATACCATGGAATATGATTTATCAACCTTAGAAGAAGGTACCTATTATATCTATGTAGAAGCTACTGATAATGCTTCTTTGATAGCTTACAAAACCTCTAAAGCTTATCAATTAAAAAAAGAAGATGTCAATAGTAGATATTTGATTATGGAAGTGTATGACCATTTTGCAAATAACGGAACTGTTATTACAGAATTAGAGTTTTATAATCAGTCTGGTCAAATGTTAACATATGATATTCCAAAAGTCTATGATGTAACTAGAAGTGGAGCTCCTTATTATTGGACAAGTAGTGTTTGGTCAAAAACACGACTTTATGATGGTAAAAAGACTTATACATCAAATAGTAATGGAGGATCAACAAGTACTATATTTAATTATTCTTCAACAGCAGGAGCAGGAAAATGGACAAGAGCAGTTATTGATTTTGGTTCTATACAAAATTTGAATGATATTAAAATATGGCTAGGTGGTCCAGAAGGAAGAACGCCTAAAGAAGTAAACTTTTTCGTTTCTAAGGAAGAAAATATTGATACCATTTATAATACGAATATAAAAGTAAGAGACAACAAAAATTTAGTACAAGTGACGGATTTTACTATGTCTAGTGATGTGAAACCTGTTACAATGTTTGAACGTAACAATGTAAAAATTTATACATTTGAAGAAAAATAGTGAATTTGGAAATAATTGTTTTAGAAAATAGATTGTGATAATCTATTTTTCTTATTATAATATAAAAGAGGTGAAGAGGTATGCCAGAATTACCAGAAGTAGAAACTGTTAAAGAAACGTTAAAGACTCAAGTGATTGGAAAAATAGTAGAAGAAGTTTACATTTATCACAACAATGTAATAGAATATCCAACAACAGATGAATTTAAAGAGAAAATAATGAATGAAAAGATTATAAATATCGAAAGACGTGGAAAATGGCTTATGTTTGAATTAGAAAATTATTATTTGCTAAGTCATTTAAGAATGGAAGGAAAATATTATATACGGGAAAATGAAGAACCGAAAATGTTGCATGAACTTGTCAAATTTACATTTCAAGATGGAACGAGTTTACGCTATCATGACACTAGAAAATTTGGGAAAATGCATCTGATAGAAAAAGAAAAAGTTTTTGATATTAGACCTTTAAATGAACTTGGATTAGAACCTTGGGATAAAGAATTAACAGAAAAATATTTAGAAGAAAAATATCATGGAAAAAAACTTCCTATTAAAACAACTTTATTAGACCAAGGTATTATAACAGGAATTGGAAATATTTATGCTGATGAAATTTTATTTTTATCTTGTATTCATCCATTAAAACCCTGTTCTAGTTTAACCAAAAAAGAGCGTGAAAATATCATTACAAATACTAGAAAAGTATTAGAACATGCAATTAAATTAGGGGGAACAACCATTCGAACTTTTGAATCTAGTGAAGGCGTTCATGGTTTATTTCAAAATGAATTATATGTTCATGGACAGAAAGAATGTCCAAAATGTAGTAGTGAAATTTTAAAAATAAAAGTTGGTGGTAGAGGAACTTATTATTGTTCAAAATGTCAGAAAAAATGACTGTAACTATTTTGGAAGATAATCATTGATAACTTTAGATTGGAGAAAAATTATGAATATTGAATTTATTAACGATGCTTATACAGAAGATGGTTTAAGACTACCAATGGTTCATTTTGAAAGTCAAGAAAAAGATATATGCGTTATTTTTATTCATGGTATGTGTCAAACGATTATGGATAATTATTTTGCAGTAGTTTGTGGAAAACTTTTGGCAGAAAATAATATTGGATTTTTTTATGAGCATAATAGAGGACACTCAATAGAAAATGATATTTTAAAGAAAGATGGAACCTATTTAAGATGTGGTTGTATGTATGAAATATTTGAAGATAGTATTTACGATATTGATTTAGCAATCAATCAAGCAAAAACTTTAGGTTATAAACGAATTATTTTGATGGGACACAGTTATGGTTGTAATAAAGTTATTTATTATTACTATAAGAGGCAGCCAGAAGTTTTAGGACTTATATTAGCAAGTGCTCCTGATATGCTTGGAAGTCATTTTAGTGTTCAGGATGATTATGAAGAATTACTAAAAGAAGCAGAGAAAAATATACAAAATGGGTTCCCTCAGAAATTACTTCACAAAATGGTGGAAGAATATATGTATATGAGTTCAGGAACTTATTATAATTGGTATAAAAATCATTCTAATGTGAATAACTTACCTATACTAGCAAATCCAGAAAAATGGGAGCAATTTGAAAGCATTGATGTGCCGATATTAACTTTTTCTGGTACAGAAGAAGCAGAGTATTATCTACATCTAGGTTTATTACAATCAAAAGCAGTTAATTGTAATAAATTTGATTATAAGTATATAAAAGGGGCTAATCATTTTTATACAAATAAGGAAAAAGAAATTAGTGATTTAGTTTTAAATTGGATTAAAAATCTTTAAAATAATGCTTAGTGAAAGAGGAACTTATTATTGTCTAAAATGTCATAAAAAAAGGATAGTACAAAAAATTAATTTTTACATATTATATTCATGAATTTTCTTAATATAGAAAAATAGAAAAAACTATTGATTTCTTATAGAAATCATAGTAAAATGTTATTCGTTCGTGTAAAAAGGAAGTGTTTATTAATATGAAGAAAATAGAAAAAAGACTAAAAAAAACAAAAATAATTTGCAGTATTGGACCTGCAAGTAATGAAGTAGATGTCATGGAACAAATGGTATTATCTGGAATGAATGTAGCAAGAATCAATTTTTCTCATGCAACATTAGAAGAAAGAGAAAAAGCAACAAGTTCTGTTCGAGAAGTTCGAAAAAGAACAGGAATGAATGTGGCAATTTTTTGGGATACCAAAGGGCCTGAATTCCGTTCTGGAATGATGGAAAATGATGGAATTGAATTAGTAAATGGAAAAGAAATTCGTATTGTAAAAGAAAATGTATTGGGAACAAGTGAAAGATTTTCTGTTAATCATCCAGATGCTTTAAATTCATTAAAACCAAATGATGAGTTCTTACTAGAAAACGCAAAAATGAAACTTCAAGTAAAGAGTGTTGAAGAAGATGGAGTTACTTGTG
The DNA here is from genome assembly GCA_947643405.1 of uncultured Mycoplasmatota bacterium. GTDB lineage: Bacteria > Bacillota_I > Bacilli_A > RF39 > UBA660 > MGBC102946. The sequence goes on from CANRVY010000022.1 coordinate 19,710, forward strand.
AGATTATTAGTGGTGGAAAACTTGGAAATAGAAAAAGTCTAAGTGTTCCTGGTGTTACCTTAGATATTCCATATATCAGTGAAGCTGATAAAGAAGATATCAAATACGCTTGTGAACATGGTGGAGAATTTTTGGCTATTTCATTCGTATCTTCTAAAGAAAATGTCTTAGAAGTAAAGGAATTATTGAAACAATATGGTAGAGAAGATTTACAAATTATTTGTAAAATTGAAAATCAATTAGGTTTAGATAATTTAGAAGAAATTTTAGAAGTATCAGATGGGGTAATGGTAGCACGTGGAGATTTGGGTGCTGAAGTTCCAAGCGAGCTATTACCAATTATTCAAAAAAGGATGATACAAACTTGTCGTAGTATGGGGAAAATTTGTATTGTTGCAACAGAAATGCTAGAAACTATGATGGAAAACGCAAGACCAAAAAGAGCAGAAACAAGTGATATCGCAAATGCCGTATTAGATGGAACAGATGCCGTAATGCTATCTGGAGAAACAACAGTTGGAAAACATCCTATCGAAACTGTAGCAGCAATGGCTAAAATTTGTGAAACAACAGAACAATATACAGAATTTGATTATATTTATGAACAAGAAAAAACAAAAGAAGTCACTGCAGCAATTGCAAGTGGAGTAGTAGAAGCAGCAAGTCGCTTAGAATCAAGATTGATTTGTGCTCCAACAATTACTGGACATACAGCTCGTGTTATCAGTAATTTAAAACCAGATGCCTTTATTTTAGCGTTAGCACCAGATGAAAAAACAGGCCGCAGATTAGCTCTTAACTGGGGAGTATATACAAGTGTATTACCAGTATTAGATTCTACTGATGAAGTTCTATCAAGAAGTGTTGATGCTGCAAAAGAATTTATGGAATTAGAAAAAGGAGAATCAATTATCATTACTGGTGGTTTTCCAGCGAAACAAGCTCATCATACAAATTTACTTAGAGTAGAAGTAGTTGACTAATTACTTCTTTTTTTTTATAATGTTAATAGTAGAAAAGTGAGTGAGCATATGAAAAAGAATGGATTTACATTAGTAGAATTATTAGGTGTTGTTATTGTAATAGTAGGATTGTCGTTAATTGTTTTTCCATTAATTATAAATGGTTTTAAGAAAAATAAAAAGGAAATTAGTTCTGTAACAAAAACTTTAATAGAAGATGCAACAGTAACTTATATGGATGAAAACCCTAATATGTATGAAAAAGTGGAAGGGAATGTTTATTGTGTATCTTTATCACAAGTTGTGAACTCTGGTAATTTAGCAAGTCCTTTAGAAGATCCATCGACAGGAAATGAAATTCCAATTTCCCATAAAGTCAAAGTGACTATTGAAAATAGACAATACATACCAGTTTATATAGCAGATAGTAATTGTACAGAATCAAGATCATAATCTTGATTTTTTTCTTTTGTGAAGAAAATGTGTTATAATATGGGCAGAAGGTGACGTATGAAAAGAAGTCAAGTTTTAATTATATTATTTTTATTTCTAGTAATGTTTTTATTTAATATTAATAAATATGTTTCTAGTAGTGTTACATTTTATTTGATTGTAAATGGAATTTCCATTTTAACAGCATTTGGAATTATGTTTGGAAATAAAAAAATCGAATCTAAAATAGCCTGGGCGATATTGGTATTATTTGTACCTATAGTAGGAGTTTTATTTTATATCATTTTAGGAATTGAATACAATCGATTTAAAAAATTTGATCCAAAAGTAGATGTAGATAAGGTGATTTCTAGAGTTTTGCAAGAAGATGTTGAAGATACAAAAAAGTTTGAGGAAAGAATAGGTGAATGGAACAAATTAGTTCGTTATACCCAAAATGTAGGTAAATTTCCACTTCATTTAAATACAAAATCTAAAGTATTAACCAATGGGCCAGAGAAGTTTGACTGTTTAAAAGAAGAATTAAGGAAAGCCAAACAATTTATTCATTTAGAATATTTTATATTAAAAGAAGGAATTTTGTTAAATGAAATTACGGAGATTTTAAAAGAAAAAGCAGTAGAGGGTGTTTCCATAAAACTTTTGTATGATGATTTTGGTTGTGTTGATTTATCACATCACTATCTTCAAGAATTACATAAAGCAGGAATTAAAACAGCGTGCTTTAATAAGATTGATTTTAGACTTTTTAGACCAAGCGTCAATTATCGAAATCATCGAAAAATTGTTGTTATTGATAATAAGGTCGCTTTTACAGGTGGCATCAATATTGGCGATGAATATATTCACAAAGACTCATATTATGGTTTTTGGAGAGATACTCATATTATGGTTGAGGGAAATGCAGCAAGAGAATTAAATGCAATTTTCATTAAGGATTGGTATCATACAACAAGTGAGTTGTTATTGGAACCTGAATATACAGAATATCATCCTGTTAAAAATAAGCATAGTGCATATCAAATATTAGCGGATGGTCCTGATACCAAAATGGAGCTAATTAAAGACTGCTTTTTTAAGATGATAATGTTAGCTAAAAAAAGAATTTGGTTAACAACTCCTTATTTGATTCCTAACTCAGAATTAATCATGGCGCTTCGTGTGGCAGCAATGTCAGGAATTGACGTTCGTATATTGGTTCCAGGAAAGCATGATAAAGGGAAAAAAATGGTTTATCGTGCAACAGAAGCTTATTTTAGTGAATTATTAGAAGCTGGCGTAAAAATATATACATATAGTAATTTATTTATGCATAGTAAAGTTTTGATTATTGATGATGAAGTTGCTAGTATAGGAACTGTGAATTTTGATTATCGTAGTTTTGGATTACATTTTGAAGACACTGTTATCTTATATGGAGATCCAAGTATAAAAAAATTAATAAAAGATTTTGAGGATGATTTACTAGTTAGCAAGTGTATTATATTAGAAGAATGGAAAAAGAGAAGATATGGTCGAAAAATGATTGAATCATTGATGAGGATTTTCTCTCCACTTTTATAAATATATTAGAGGATATTGTATGATTAAGGTAAAGAAAAAATATAACACTACTAGCAATCTTTTGTATTGTTTGTGGGAATATTAATTTTTATCTTTATTTAAATGTAAAAAATGCTTTAGTGGTGAAAAAAGAAGAACATAGTTTAGAGACTGCTGCGCTATTACAAAAAAATGTACAAAAAAAGTAATTCAAAAAAATTGAATTGCTTTTTTCTTGTTGAAAATTTTTCAATTATTAAAATTTATTTCCATTATATGAAAATTTTTTTATCCAATTCATGATGAAAAAATTATTTTTCTTTTTCTAAAATTTTATCAATAATACCATAATCAAGTGCTTCTTTAGCAGATAAAAAGTAATCTCTTTCAGTATCTTTTTCAACTGTTTCTAAATCTTTACCTGTATTTTTAGATAGAATATGATTTAATTTTTCTCTTAACTTTAAAATGCGCTCAGCAGCAATTTTAATTTCTGTTGCTTGTCCTTGAGCTCCGCCTAAAGGTTGATGGATCATCACTTCGCTATTTGGTAAACAGTAACGTTTTCCTTTTGCACCACTAGAAAGTAAGAATGCTGCCATACTTGCACTCATTCCAAGACAAATAGTAGAAACATCACTTTCAATAAAATTCATGGTATCATAAATGGCCATACCAGCTGTAACACTTCCTCCAGGAGAATTGATATAAATACTAATGTCGTTATGATTTAAGGAATCTAAATATAATAATTCTGCTACTACTGCATTAGCGCTATCATCATCGATTTCCCCACTAAGAACAATAATACGATCTTTTAATAATCTAGAATAAATGTCATAAACTCTTTCGCCATTACTACTTCTTTCTACTACAGTAGGTATTAATCCCATAAAATTCCTCCTCTTTAATATTGTAAACTTTAAAAACATAAAATATACAATAAAAGATGTGACAAAATATCTATTTTTTGGTAAAATGGAAATATAGAATAAGAGGGATAGGATGGAAAAAGTGATTAAGGTTAATTATCAAAATAAAGAGATCAAAGAATTTATTAATGAGACAACATTATTGGAAATTAGTGAAAGCTTTAAAAAATATTATAATTATCCAATATTGATTGCAAATGTAAATAATGATTTGGTTGAATTGAGTGAAAAAGTAACAGGAAAATGCAAGGTTGATTTTTATGATCGTAGTAGTATAGTAGGAAGAACGGTTTATGAAAGAAGCGCTTGCTTTATGCTAGTAGTAGCAACAAGAAAAGTACTTGGAGAAACAGCAGAATTATATGTAGAACATTCTATGGATAATGGTATTTTTTGTAGAGTGAAAGGCGTTGAATTTGATAAGCCTGTTATGAAAAAAATTGAAGAAACAATGAGAGAACTATCAAAACAAGATCTTCATTTTTCCAAAGTTTCTGTTGCTCGGATTGATGCCATTAACTATTTCAAAAAGAAACATCAATTGGATAAAGTTAGAGTATTAAAATATATTAGTAATACTTATGTGAACTTATATCGTTTGGATGATGTCTATGACTATTTCTTTGGTGAAATGGCTTATAGTACTGGTCAAATTGATGAGTTTAAGTTAACATTCATTAAAGATAATGGCTTTATTTTGAGTTTGCCAACAATTGCAAATCCAGAATGTACATTAGACTATGTACACCATTCTATGGTTTTTAATAGCTTTTTAAAATATACAGAGTGGGGAAATACTGTTGGAATTAGTGATGCAGCAGATTTAAATGAAATAGTTTCAAAAGGAAATTATAATGAAGTAATACGTCTTTCTGAAGCATATTATGAAAGTCAGCTTACTAGAATTGCTGATAAAATCTATGATGATAGAAAAAATATTAAAATGGTATTATTGGCTGGCCCATCTTCAAGCGGTAAAACAACAACTGCTAAAAAGTTATGCGTTTATTTACAAAGCAAAGGCTTTAAAACACATACAATTTCAATTGATGATTATTTCTTGTCACGAGAAGATACTCCAAAAAATGAATTTGGAGAATATGATTTTGAATCAATTCGTGCAATCGATACCAATTTATTCAATAAACATTTAACAAAATTATTAGCAGGAGAAAAAGTTTTATTACCAGAATACAATTTTATCACTGGAAAAAAAGAATTTCACCGAAACTATTTACAGTTAGGAGAAAATGATATTATTGTAATAGAAGGATTACATGCTTTAAATGATGAGCTTACCATGGCAATTGATAGAAGAAATAAGTACAAAATATTCATTAGTCCACTTACACAATTAAATGTAGATCACCACAATAGAATTCATACAAGTGATACTAGAAAATTAAGAAGGATCATTCGTGATAACAAATATCGTGGCTATAGTGCTTCAGCAACATTAAAAATGTGGAGAAATATTAGTGATGGAGAATTTAAGTGGATTTATCCATTCCAAGATGATACAGATTCTATTATAAATTCTGCACTTGTTTATGAATTAGGAGTTTTAAAGACTTATGCAGAACCGTTATTATTTTCAGTTGAAGAAACTGATGATATGTATCCAGAAGCAATTCGTTTAATTAATTTCTTACGAAACTTTTTACCTATTCCTAGTGATGAAGTACCAAAAGATTCCGTTCTTCGTGAATTTATAGGGGGAAGCGGATTTTAAAGAGCATTATGGAAAAGGCAGTAAGAGAAGCTTTATCTTTATTATTAGAGGATTGGCTAGAAGAACCAAAAGGAAAAACATTTGAATTAGTAACTGAAGATGTAAATTCAACAAAAAATATTTTTTGTACTTGTTTAGATGCACATGCGATTCGGTATAAATTATTAGAAGATAGACTCATTATTGGAAATAAGAAGATTTATTTTTATAAGAAAATAGTTGAATATTAATAGTGAAAGGAAATGATAAAATGATTAAAGTAGCAATTAATGGATTTGGAAGAATAGGAAGATTAGTATTTCGTTTGATGGAGGAAGATCCAACTTTCGAAGTTGTAGCAATTAATGATTTAACAGATGCAGAACAATTAGCGTATCTTTTAAAATATGATACCAATCATAGAAAATATAGAGAAAATGAAATCATTTTTGAAGGAAATGATATCGTTGTTGGTGGAAGACACATTAAAGTATACGCAGAAATGGATCCAAATAATTTACCTTGGGGAGATTTAGGAATCGATGTAGTATATGAATGTACTGGTAAATTTACAGACAAAGATAAAGCAATGGCTCATATAAATGCAGGTGCGAAAAAAGTAATTATTTCAGCTCCAGCGAAAGGAGATTTAAAAACAGTTGTTTATAATGTAAATGAAAATGTGTTAGATGGTAGTGAGCAAGTGATTAGTGCTGCTAGTTGTACAACCAATTGTTTGGCGCCTGTATTAAATGTGTTAGATAAATATTTTGGAATAGAAAAAGGGTATATGACAACCGTTCATGCTTATACAAATGACCAAGCCATTTTAGATGTGGCTCATAAAAAAGGCATTAAAGCAAGACGTGGAAGAGCGGCAGCTGCAAATATGGTTCCAACTTCAACTGGTGCTGCATCAGCGGTAGGACTAGTTTTACCTCAGTTACAAGGAAGATTAGATGGAAGTGCAATTCGTGTTCCAACTTCAACTGGTTCTATGATAGATTTAACACTAGAACTAAAACAAAATACAACGGTAGAAGCAATTAATCGTGCTTTTAAAGAAAATGCGAATGAAACTTTGGGATATACAGAGGATCCAATTGTATCAAGTGATATTATTGGTGATACTCATGGTGGAATGGTTGATGGACTACTAACAGATATATTAGAAGTTGATGGAAAGCAATTAGTAAAAGTAATTGCCTGGTATGATAATGAAATGAGCTATAGTGCTCAAATGGTTAGAACCGCAAAGGCTTTAATGAAATAAACTGAAAGGAGACTTTTGGTTTTTTTTATGGCTTTGAAAAGTTTGATGAAAAAAAAGAATTTTGAAATACTAAAATATCCAAAATTAAATTTCTATATAGCAGATTCTGAATTTGTATTTTATTTTCTTTATAGATTTAAAATGATTGTTATTTTACATATTGTTTATAAAAGATTATATTATGTATAGATTATAGTATTTGCCTCTAGAAAGGGCTAATTATGAAAAAAGATTCTTTGATAAGAATACTCTTTATAACTATTTTTTTATTAATCATTTTGTTTTTTGATAAAGTAAGATAACTGGGGATAAGGGTTGATCATCTTTACACTGTAAATAGAAAAAAACTACATTTTTGTAAATGTAGTACTATACCAAACGAGATAAGTACTTGCAAGCAAAACAAGTACATCATTTTTTTATGGATTCTCATTCATCTATATTTAGTATACTACATTCAATAAGATAATGCAATAAAAATCCATAGCAAGTTTTTCTTTTTCACACTTTATTTGCTATTTCATACAATACTTTGATTGGAGTTTGGTTTATGAATAAAATAGATAGAGAGTTTTACCATTTAATTGATGTTTTAAAATATTCAACAAGAGAACAGTTGTTATTTCAAATGAAAGAAAATTTTAAATTAGTTCCAGAGGAAACACAAAGATCAATTGAAGATTATTTTCAAGATTTTGATTATTGGGGAAAATTAGATATAAAAAATAATGAGTTTGAGGAATTGGAAAATAAAGCGGATTCTTTTGTATATCATTTGGATGATTATATATGGCTTTATGAAAGATTAAAAGATTATCGATCAAAAAAGCTTTTGTTAGCTATTATTCGTAATTGGTATCAATATGATTTTCGCATATTAGATGAAACAATAGAAAAATTGTATCCTGATTATTTTGATTTAGATATTGTAAAATGTGATAAAAATGAAGTTATCGTTGATTTGGGCGCATATATTGGTGATACTATTTTATCTTATTTGGATATGTATGGAAATGATTGTTATAAAAAGATATATTGTTATGAAATTACAGATGATGTATTTCGATTTTTAAAGTCGAACTTAGAGAAATATTTAAATATAGAATGTTTTAAGAAAGCAGTAGGAGATAGAAATGAAACCTTATTCATTAATGAAAGTAATGTGGATGCATCAGCAAATACATTAAGTGATAAGGGAAGCGATGAAATTCAGACTGTAACAATAGATGAAGATATTAAAGAACCAATTACACTTATTAAGATGGATATAGAGGGATTTGAACAAAAGGCGTTGTTAGGTTGTGAAAGGCATATTAAAGAAGAACAACCCAAATTATTAATTTCAGTTTATCATAATCATGAAGATATTTGGAAGATTCCTAGAATGATAGACGAAATGAATCCAAATTACGATTTTTATTTAAGAAATCATGGAGGACCTATTTTTCCAACTGAAATTACATTATTGGCTATTCCAAAGGAAAAATAAATATTTATAAAAAAGGATAAGAAAATATTAGAAAGAGAAAGTTTACAAGATAAATTTTCTTTTTGAATCATTTCAAGTCTTAAATATTTTCTATTTATGATTCATAATAGTATTTTTGTTGTTTGTATCTATTATTTTGTCAAAAACTTTTTTATAAGTGAATATTTGTAGCAAAATAGTTACAAAATAAAAACAGAAAAAA
>CANRVY010000023.1 GCA_947643405.1 uncultured Mycoplasmatota bacterium
AACATTGTGAAAGCAATGTTTTTATTATAAAAAAATACTCAAAGTAAGATACTTTATGAAATAAATTTTTTTAAAGTAAAACTAAATAAAAAAAGCTCGTAGACTATCGCGGACTAAAGAACTGGTTCTATTTGACAAACTGGAAAAAAATGGTATTATATAGCGGTCAGTGGAAAATCTCAAAGTATCTTACTTTGAGAATATAAGGAGGGGTTTTTATGGAATATGTACTTACAAAGCCTGATTATGAGGATATTAGGATTTTAACAGCAGTTAGTGAATCAATATGGGAAAGTTATCAAGCATTAGCAAGTTTAGAAATAACAGGAAAAAAAGAAACATCTGAATACCAAAGAGTAATGGAAGAATTGCGTTCTACGATGGGAATGGAACCAACACTTTACGGTAGATTAGGAAATTCTTTTCCAAAGTTAAGTTCGATTATTTCATATCTTCGTCCAATGCAAAATAGGGATTCGAAAAAAGATAGATTGGAAACAATCTTAGAAGGACAAAATAGTAATATGGTAATAGAAAGAATTTCTAAAAAAATAGATAGCTCTTTGTCAATAAAGGATGAGATGAAACAAGATATAAAATCTATGATAGGTGAATTAGAATTGGATGAAAATGATGAAATGGTAGAGCAATTGTCAAAATCTTTAGAGGATGGAGCAAATTTCATGAATGGATATATGGCTGTAGCCGAAAGTATGGAAGTCGATAAGTACGCTTGCTTTTTATCTGGTTTAAAGAAAATGATAGAGTCTCCATTTTATAGAGATGTAAGAGAAGAGCTTATTATGATAAAATATCGAATGGCATTTGTTTGTGGAAAAATAGAAGAAATGATGTTAAGACAAAATTTTGAAGTTTTACCACAAGTTTATTTACAAACAAACTGTATAGGACAAATGGAAAAACAAGGTGAGTTTACAACAACAATGGTATTGGTAAAATCATCTGTTCAAACAATTAGAAAACAAACTGATATGTTACTTTCTGATTATGACAATACAGTACTATCAAATAAAGATAAAAAAGTAGAAGCACTAGTAAGAGTATGTATGCTAAGAGCTGGTTTAATGCTTTTACCAGGAGAATGTGTGTCTTCTGAAAATGAAAGGTTTCATGATACGATTGATTCAAGCGAATATATACAGGAACATCCTCAAAATAGTGAAATAGAAGAAATGATTATGAGAGCTTATCGCCAATATAAAAATGATAGAAGCATACCCATTCAAGTTAGTTTTGTAAAATAGAGAAAGGAAACTTTCTTTATTTTTATAATATACATTGACAGACATAGTATATTATAGTATTATATATCTATAAAAAGGAGGGATAACTTGTCAATCACTTCAGATATTATAAGAGGACATACTGAAACTATCATTTTAAGTCATTTATATGAAAAAGATAGTTATGGTTATGAGATTAATAAAATGATTAAAGACAAAACAGAGCACCAATACGAATTAAAAGAAGCGACCTTATATTGTGCATTTAAAAGATTAAAAGAGAATGGATATATAGAATCTTATTGGGGAGAACAAGCAGTTGGTGCAAGAAGAAGGTACTATAGAATTACGGATGATGGTAAAAAATATTATGAAGAATGTAAACAAGATTGGGAAAATACAAAAAAGATACTAGATAAATTAATATAGGAGGATTTATGAATAAAATTAAAAATTATGTAGATGATTTATTTAAAGATATTAGAAAAACAAGAAAAAGTGAAGAATTAAAAGAAGAATTGCTTTCTGATTTAGAAGAAAAATATCAAGACTTAATAGCCAATGGAAAAAATGAAAAAGAAGCCTATCAAGAAGTAATTGGTGGGATTGGTGATGTAGATGAGCTTTTGGAAGAGTTAAAAGAGCCTACTCAGGATTTAGAAACTAGAAAAAAGACTGCGTTTGTTGTTTCTCTTTCTGTTGGATTATATATTCTTGCCCTTATTAGTACTATTATATGTGATGAATTATTGGAACTTCCAGATACCATAAGTGCAGTTAGCTTTTTTGGAATAGCTGGAATCGCTACTTGTATTTTAATCTATCACTTTATGTCAATTCCAAAATATCAGAAAATGGATGATAGCTTTGTAGAAATAAGAAAAGAAAAAATAGATGCTAGAAATAAAAATAAACAATTATTAAGTGCATTAGATACAATTGTTTGGTTACTTATTTTGATTATTTATTTCTTAATTAGTTTCTTATTTGATTGTTGGTATATCAGTTGGATATTATTTTTAGTAGGTCCACTAGTAACAACAATTGTTCATTTGTTAGTAGGAGGAGATGAATAACATGAAAGAGAGTACTAGAATTATATTGATTATCATTTGTGCACTTCTCTCTTTACTTTTAATAGGCGTATTAGTATGTGGAATTGTATTTAGAGAAAACTTTTATGAAGGGGAATTAAAAATGGTAAAAGAAGAACAATATTCATTGGAAAATATAGAAGAAATTGTTGTAAATACTCCAAGAGGAGATGTTCAAATCTTTAGAACAAATGAAGATAAAATTAAAATTGTAGAAAAAGCAAGTAGAAGAGTAAAAGAGAAAGATTTATTTTCTTCTTCAATAAAGGATGGTACTTTAAAAATAATAGATGAAAAAAGGAACATTTGTTTTGGATTCTGCTTCCTCCAAAATATCATTTATGAAATATATATTCCAGTTTCCTATCAAAATAAACTATCAATCAAAACTACATCAGGAGATATTGAATTAAATGGAGAAGAGGAATCTTATCAAAATGTAAAATTAATATCTGTGTCAGGTGATATTAAACTAAAAGGTAAAATTTCAACTAATAATATAAATATGAAAACGACATCAGGAGATATAGAAATGAATTTTTTAAATAGTACATCTATTGAAATAAATTCTGTTTCAGGGGACATTGATAGCAGAACTATAGAAGGAAAAGAAACAAAAATTAACACAACATCAGGAGATATTGAACTAGAATGGATAAAAAGTGAAGTAGAAGTAATTAGTGTAAGTGGAGATGTTGAATTAGACCATTTTAGTCCGATTGGAAATTCCAATCTTAAGACAACATCAGGAGATATAGAAGTTATGTTAGATAAAAAGGCATCCGTAAAATTGCATGGAGATAGTGTTTCAGGAGATATTCGCTTCCCAAATTCAGAATCTATATTAGGTAGTGGTGAGAATTCTATTTCATTTAAGACAGTTTCAGGGGATATTAAGGTAAGAGTTATTGAGAAAAAGTAACTCTTTTTTTTGAATAACTAGTCCTATTTTTACATACTCTGTATTAGGTGATAGTATGAAAAAGCTCATTGTAGTATTTATTTTGGGACTATTCTTGATAGATTCAGTAAGGGCAATGGATACCAGTGCTAGCTGTGCAATTGTGATGGACCAAAATAGCAATCGTATCATTTATTCAAAAAACATTCATAAAGTAAGAAGTGTTGCGAGCATATCTAAAATTATGACAGCTATTTTAGCCATAGAATCAGGAAAATTAGATGAAAAAGTAACTGTAGGAGAAGAAATATTAAAAGCCTATGGTTCAGCAATATATTTAACAGTAGGTGAAACTTTAACACTAAGAGATTTGGTATATGGATTGATGTTACGAAGTGGAAATGATGCTGCCTTAGCAATTGCAACTTATGTAAGTGGAAGTGTTGACAAATTTGTAGAAGATATGAATAAAAAAGCGATTCAAATTGGAATGAAAAATACTACATTTCACAATCCACATGGATTAGATGAAGAATCGGGTAATATGTCTACTGCGTATGATATGGCTATTTTAACAAGCTATGCGATGAAAAATGAAGATTATAAAAAAATAGTAGGAACGAAAAAGTATAGTCTTAAAACAAATAAAAATAATTATTTGTGGAAAAATAAAAATAAGTTATTAAATACGTACCAATACACGACAGGAGGAAAAACAGGATTTACAGAAATTGCCAAGAGAACCTTGGTTTCTACAGCGAGTAAAGATAATACAGATTTGGTCGTAGTAACCTTAAATGATGGGAATGACTTCAATGACCATAAAAACTTATACGAAGAAGCATTCTCTAGTTACAGAACTTATACAGTTTTAGAAAAAGGAAATGTAAACATTCCTGGAGAAGACTATTATTATGATGATGACATCTATTTGAAGAATGAATATAAAATGATGCTGAGAGATGATGAGAAAGGTAATATTATATTGAAATATGAACTAGAAAAAAAAAGAAATTATAAATCTGGAAACCCAATTGGAATTGTAAAGGTTATGCTAGATGACAAAGAATTTTATCAAGATACATTATATGTAAACAAAAAAGAGATTTCTTCAAAAAAAACATTTTGGGATACAATAATCGGGTGGTTTCATGATAAATAAAATTTGGGCATTTTTCATTATAATAGGAAGTATATTTTGTATTGCAACTGGAAAAACGGATATCTTAAATGAAGAAATTTTAAAAAGTGCGAAAACAGGATTTGATATGGCTTTAGAATTATTTCCAGTAATGGCATTGTGGCTTGGAATTATGAATATTGCAAGTGTATCAGGATTATTAAATAAACTTGCGCATCTTATTTCTCCATTACTAAGAAAATTATTTCCAGAAATCCCTAAAAATCATGAATCACTGAGCTACATTGCTTCTAATATTGTCATTAATATGGCAGGCTTAGGAAGTGCAGCCACGCCATTTGGATTAAAAGCAATGAAATCATTACAAGAATTAAATCCCAAAAAAGATACAGCAAGTAGAAGTATGATTACCTTTTTAGTTTTAAATACGAGTGGTGTAACCATTATTCCAACAACCATTATTTCACTTCGTATGATGTATGGAAGTAGTAATCCTACAGGAATTGTAGTAGCCTGTATTTTGGCAACTCTTTGTTCAACAACAGGAGGATTAATTATTGATAGATTAATAGCAAGGAGAAAAAAATATGCTAAAAATACTGTCTAGTTTAATGATTCCATTCATGGTACTTTTAGTACTAATATATGGAATTTTAAAAAAAATAGATGTTTACGACGTTTTTATAGATGGTGCGAAAGAAAGTTTTGGAATGATATTAGAATTATTGCCAACATTACTTGGAATGATTTTAGGAATTAATATATTTCTAAAAAGTGGAGTGTTAGAATTTGTATTAAAGGGATTTGGACCATTTTTTCATTATTTAAAAGTCCCTTTGGAAATTGTTCCAATGGCAATTATGAGACCCATATCTGGAAGTTCAACATTAGCAATTCTAAATAATATTTATGAAAACTTTGGACCAGATGGATATTTAGGAACATTAGCCTCTGTCATACAAGGCTCTACAGATACAACATTCTATGTATTAACTTTATATTTTGGAAGTATTGGAATTAAGAAAATTAGATATGCAATGTGGGCTGGTCTATGTGCTGATTTAATAGGTATTATAGCGAGCATAACCATTGTGAACTTATTATTTTAAAGATTGTCTTTTATATGTCTTTATGGTATGATAAATAATAGGTGATAGCGGTATGAAAAAAGAGCACTATTGGATAATTGGAGTTGTTGTAGGCCTTATTGTAATGATCGGATTACTTCTAACTATTATTTTATTAAATAATAAGGGGACTATAACTTTAAAATGTGTCAAAACAGAAAAGGAAACATTGGTAGATGGTATTTCAACTTTTACGATACGATTTAAGAATGATAAAATTAAATTGGTAGAGTCAAAAAATGAAACGATTGTAAAAAGTGAAGCAGCAAAATCTAATATTGATTCCCTTTATAACGCGATTCAAACTCAATTTGGCGATTATAAAAATGAAAAAGGTGTTATTATTAAAACTGCAAAGTTGAATGACCGAATATCATTTACAATTACTGTAAATGCAACAGAGAATCCTGATAGAGTAGAAATTGTGGGTTCTTCTTTAAAAAGCAACATGAGTTATGAGGAAGTCAAAAAAGAGTTAGAAAATAGAAAGTTTACTTGTGAGTAAATTTTTTTTATGCAAGTTTCTAAAAAGTCTTTTCATTGCTTTTTCTTAGTTCTTACTGTATAATCGAGAGAGGTGATGTAAATGGAGCGTTTACAAAAAATAATTGCAAATAGAGGATACTGTTCAAGAAGAAAAGCAGAGGAATTAATACAAAATGGAAAAGTAAAAGTGAATGGTGAAGTAATTACAACTTTAGGTGTTAAAGTAAGTGAAAAAGATGAGATTATGATAGATGGAAATGTTTTAGCGAATGAACAAAAGGAATACTATTTATTATATAAGCCTAGAGGGATTATTACTTCTACAAAAGATGAAAAGAATAGAAAAACGGTTACAGATTTAATTCCTACTAAAGCCAGAATTTATCCAGTTGGAAGACTAGATTATGATACAAGTGGAATATTATTATTAACCAACGATGGAGAACTTACAAATGCTTTAATTCATCCTAAAAATGAAATTGATAAAGTTTATGTAGCAAAAGTAAAAGGTTTTGTAACACCAGTTTATTTAAAAGCATTAAGTAATGGCGTTATAATAGAGGGAAAAAAGACATCAAAAGCCAAATCGAAACTAAAAAAATATGATAAAAAAACAAATACATCTATTGTAGAATTAGTCATTCATGAAGGTAGAAATCATCAAGTAAAAAAAATGTTTGAGGTATTAGGGTATGATGTACTGAAATTAAAAAGAGAGCAGTTTGGTTTTTTAAATCTTTCAGGTTTAAAGTCTGGAGAATATCGGAGATTAACACCAAAAGAAGTGAAAGTCTTATACAGTGAAATGAAAAAAAATTAGAGTTTTCTCTAATCTTTTTTATGCAACTTTTTCTTCTTCATAGCCAATTGCTCCAGTAGGACAACCTTCTATTGCAACTGTAACATCTTCATCTCTATCTTCTGGAATCGTATCCATAATTACTTCAGCAGTATCGTCGTCGCCAAAGGCAAATAAATCTGGATACATTCCAACACAAGCTCCACAACTAATACAAGCAGCTTTATTTACTTTTAATTTTTCCATTATTTTTCCTCCTCTTTTCATTATAATAGAAAGAATGTAAAAAATGCAAGAGAGACTTTAAAAAAAGTGTAAAATATGGTATTATGATAATGATAAGGTAGGTGGTACATTGAAAAGCAGGATGGAACGATATTATGAGGTAGACTCAGATACTAGTAAAAGAACAAAAAAGAATGCAGATTTGTATCAAAAAATTTATGAAACTGATGAATATAGCAATATAGAAGGAATCGCAACCACACTAAAACCAAACGAAATTGACATTTCTAAAATTAAAGAAATGCTTAAAAATAGAGATGACAAAACGAGAAAAGAAAAAGATTTGAAAGAATTAATGAAAAGACCTGTGCCAAGAGAAGTACCAGAACCTACAACATTGGAACAAGATGAAAAAAACTATGATATTAGAGATATTTTAAATAAAGCCAAAAGTGAAAGAAAAGAAGAAGACAATCATCATAAATTAAGACACACTTCTTATGATATTTTTGAAAATGTAAAAAAAGAAATCCCAAAAGAAGAAGAGGAAGAAGAATTAAAAGAGTTAATTCATACAATTACAAATACTAGTATGTTAAATAAGTTAGGAGACCAAGAATTAAGTTTAGGATTATTAGATGAACTAAAATCAGATACAATGGTTGGAGATCCTTCTTCTATAAAAGCAGCATTAGAAGAAGAAAAAGCAGCTATGAAAGATGATAATTTCTTAGAAGAAGATGATGATAAAAAGAACATGGATAAAACATTCTTTACATCAAATATGAAATTTAAAGATGAAGATTTTGATGAATTACAAGAAATGGGAAAAAACTTAAAGAAGAATGATACCATTATGAATATCTTAATTTTTATCTTGCTAGTTGTATTTGCTACCAGTATTATATTTTATTTTTTAAGATAAAAATTTATTATTATGACAACAGATTTTTAAAGTCTGTTTTTTTGATAGTTGAAACAAAAATAAAAAACTACATTTTTTTGTAATTTTTTATAGTCATAAGAAAGATGATGAGAGGGATTACAAAGAAAAATCCAAAGCAAATAAATGGTGCTAAGTGAAGTGTAATAAAATTAGCAATTGTATTATTTTTAAAAATATGTTCCACTGCAAAAATTAAAAGAATAGAAAATATATAAATAACAGGATTAGAAGCCTTATCAGGAAGTTTCCAATCATCTTTTAAGAATTGTAGTATAAAATATAATCCAAGTACAATAAAAGCAAATAAGTCGAATAACCAATGAAGTGCAATAACACCTTCTACACGTGTGATAAATCCACTTAATGAAATTAGCTTTAAAGAATGATATTCAGGATATTGATAAAGAAGCGCTAAATGTGGTCCAAATACAGAAATGATAAAAAAAGTAGTAGCGAATAAAGTCGCAGAACTTAAAAAATACGTAATGATGATATTCCTATTATAATGTTTTGTTTGAAAAACACTATTTTTAGGAATCGCACTTAAAATGAATAAAGGTAGTACATTAAATGCAATATAAGACATACCGCCTTTTAAAACAGGAAACCATCCAAACTCTAATATTGGTTTTAAATTACTAAAATCAGCTTCTCTTAAAAGTCCAAAACTGGCTAAGAGAAAAAGTAGAACAGCGAAGTAAAGTAAAACAAAATGTGTTCTAGCAATAATGGTAAGCCCTTTTGTTAAAATGTAAGTAATTGCTAAAAAAAACATAATCGCAATTGCAAGTGTAGGCGTTTTATTGAGATATTGCGAGGAAATAAAACCAATTAAATTATAAAATGTAACAATAACAGAAATGGCAACCCCAAATGTTAATATACCATTAATGATTTTTCCAAAAGCGTTTCCAAAAAGTTTTTTATTTAATGAAAAAATAGTATCATTTGGATAACGATTGCTAAGATATAGAAACAAACCAAAAGGGAGGAGTCCTAATAAAGTACCTAACAGAATAGAAATCCAAGCATCTTGTTTGGCTAAGTGTAACACATTACTAGAAGTAACTCCCAAAAAACTTGCTCTGATGATAAAATAATACAAACAACAAATTTCTAAGCTTCGTAGCTTTTTTCTATTCATGTATTTCCTCCTTAATTGTTTTCTCTAAAGAACCTTTATGTTCTAGAACGACATCTGTTTTTATTTTAACTTCTAAATTTGGAAATCCTTCTTCATTCCAATTTTTTTTCATTTTTTTCCACTCTTTCGGATAAGTTTTATGAATCATACTTCCATATCCGAAAATATCACTTTTGTATGTTTTTTGTGCAACCTCTAATCCTTTGTTTACATTCTTCTTTAATTCTTTTTCTGTTGCTTTTTCAATTTCCTCAATGACTTTAGGGTCTTCTAAATCTATCTTTTGATTGATTTCATTAATGTTTCCTGTTCCAGTAATGGAAACTTCTATGATTGGTTTTTCATCTTTTATTTTCACACTTGTTTTCGTTTTTATCGTAGAAAGTGAAATCGTAGTAGGACTCTCTTTATAATCAAAAGTCAAATACATTAAACCAATATTTCCATTTAAAACATTAATTCCTCTATTTTCATCTTTGGAAGTCCAACCAAGTAATTTATCACCTTTAAAGATTCCTACTGTGCTCATTCTAATTGCTGCATCTGGTTCTGTTTGTTTTACATTGTCTTCTTTTTCTCCTTCTTCTGTTTTTCCATCAATCATAACACTATTGATATAAGGTTCTTTGCCAGGTTCTAATAATTCTTTTAAAAAGGAATTGTAAGTTACTTTTGTGATAATTGCTTGCAAATCATAAGTTTCTTCAATGTTAATCGCAATACTTTGTGACGGAAAAGCCTCTAATGGAGATAGAATTTTCAAAGTATCTTTGGCTTTGCAATCACGAGCAAGAATGATGTAGAACATTTTTCTAGATTGGGGGTCACGAAATAAATAATCCAAGATTTTATTTAATCCTTCTTTGGCAACTTCTTCTGAAACTACAACGACAAGAAGATGTCTGATGTATACTTCTTTCGGACTTTTTAATTCGATATTTTTAATGGCCTCCATAATTGTTTTTCCTTTGGCATCAATGACAATGGTTTGAGATTCTCCTTCTTTAGAATTGCCTTGTATTTTTTGTGCATTGGAAATGAGCATACCAACTTTATACTCATCTCCTTCTTTGTCAATTGAAATACCAGTTGAGATACTAAGGTCACTGAGTTCTCTATAATTCCAGCAACCAGTTAAAAAGAAACAGAAAGAAAGTACAATGATAATTTTCCACTTCATTAGTTTTCCTCCTTTAATCTTGTTTGATTTTTATCTGTTAAATATCTTGGACGCTTTGTTAAACGATTGATAGGGAATTTGATGATACTATCTTTCCAAGCACGTAAATCAAGTGGGCTAAATGGCACTAAGTAAGGAACATCTAAAGTTTCCATACTGACAAGTTTGATAATTAAAATCAACATTGCTACTAAAAATCCAATTAGACCCATGAAGACTGATGTAAAAATAAATATAATTTTCCAGCTTCGAAGAGCATTAATCATATCAATATCAGAAAATGCCATTTCACAAATAGAAGTAACAGCAACAATAATAACAACAATAGGGGAAACAACTCCAGCAGAAACAGCAGCATCACCTAATACCAATGCTCCTACAATACTCATGGCAGTTCCAGCTGCACTAGGAGCTCTTAAATCACTTTCTCTTAAAACTTCAAATGTAATTCCAAACAATAAGACTTCTAAGAAAGTTGGAAATGGAACTCCTTGTTGCTGCATGGCGATAGAAATTAAAAATTCATCTGGAATTAATTCATGATTGAATGTGGTAAGAGCAATATATAAAGCTGGTGTAATAATTGTAATAAAAAATGCTAATGTTCTTAAAACTCTTGAAAAGGTAACATTAGATGCTTTTTCATAATAGTCTGTAGGGGCATGTAAGAAACTGATTAAAGTAGTAGGCGTAATGAGTACAAATGGAGTGTTTTCTACAACGATCGCTATTTTTCCGTCTAACAATTCTCCACAAACCATATCTGGTTTTTCTGTTGTAATAATTTGTGGAAAAGTGGAACGCTGCTTTCCTTCTAAAAATTTTCTAATATAACCACTATCTAATATCGCATCAATATCAATTTGCTTTAATTTTTTTAAAATGTCATTGACTCTTTTTAAGTCAACAATATCCTTGATATAGGCAACTGCAACTTTTGTTTTACTTCTTCTTCCTACTGTAATTTCAGAAAACCAAAGATTAGGGTCTTTAATTCTTTTTCGAATTAATCCAAGATTCATATTATGGTTTTCAGTAAAACTATCTTTTGGACCTCTAATAACAGGTTCAGAAGAGGACTCTGTTACACCTCTATCTAGTTGGGTTCGGGTTTCAAGAACAATTGCTTTTTCGCTACCATCAACAAAAATGCAAGTAAAACCAGAAGATAGATAGTAAAAAATACTATCAAAATCATCCGCAGTAGATAGTTTACTATTCGGAATTGTATTTTCTAATCTCGTAAATAAATCAGTAAAAAAAGTAGTTGTTTTATTGTATTTTACATCTTCACTGATATTTTTCATGATGAAGTCACTAATTTTATCATCACTACTAACACTTTCAAAATAGACATAAGAAATCTGTTTTTTTCCTATTTTAATGGTTCTACTATAAAAGTCTGGACTATTTCCAATAGCCAGTTTAATAATCTCTATATTTTTAGAAGAAACTTTCTCTATTTTTTTCATAAACATCCCTCAATTTTATTATTATCAAAAACTTTATAATTTATAAGCTTTGTTTCATTGAAATCAAAAAAGTTTCTGTGTATAATAAAATTAGAATTTGTGGTGATAGTATGAATTTATTAGATAGAAAAGTGGTTACAATTGATGCTTTAGACCATCAAGGAAGAGGAATTGCTCATATAGATAATTTTGTCATTTTTGTTTTTAATGCCTTAGTTGGAGAGCAAGTAGAAATTGAAATTGCGAAAATAAAGAAAAACATTGTAGAGGCAAAAGTCATAAAAATTTTAAAAGCAAGTCCTGAAAGAATAGGAAGTGTTTGTCCATATTTTAAAGAGTGTGGTGGATGTGACTTATTACATATGTCCTATCAAAATCAACTTTTTTATAAAGAAAACAAAGTAAAAGAAATTATGAGAAAGTTTGCTAGATTAGAAAATGTTGTAGAAAGTATTGTACCAAATGATAATGTATATGGATATCGTAATAAAGTGACGTTTCAAGTAGAAGAGAAAGTTGGTTTTTATGGGAAAAGGAGTCATAAAATTATAGAGATTGATAAGTGCTTTTTAATACCAGATATTATGAATGAATATTTGTCCATTTTAAAACGTGCAATGAATTTTTCTTTTGTGAATCAAATTATGATGCGACAGAGTGAATATGAGCAAAAGATGATGATTGTATTTGATGTAACAAAAGAATTTTCTAATTCGCAGGTACCATTAAACGAGTTATCTAATGTATCCGTTTTAATAAAAAGAGAACATAATTATGAGGTACTTCTAGGAGATGATTTCTTACTGGAAAAAGTAGGAGACTATATATTTAAGATTTCTCCAGAGTCTTTTTTTCAAGTGAATACAAAACAAATGGAAAAACTTTATCAGATTGTTTTAGACCATAGTGGACTTAGCAAAGGTGAGAAAGTTCTAGATTTGTATTGTGGAACAGGAACAATTGGGATTTATTTGAGTAAAAAAGCAAATGATATTTTAGGAATTGAAATGAATGAGAGTGCGATAGAAGATGCATTTTGGAATAAAAAACAAAATTGCATTCATAATATCAATTTTATGTGTGGAGATACTGGCAGTGTACTAAAAGAAGCAACGTTTCAACCTGATTTAATCGTTGTTGACCCACCAAGAGCTGGATTAGATGAACTTGCTATTTCAGAAATTAAAAGAATTCATGCTCCAAAAGTTATTTATGTTTCTTGTGACCCAGTAACATTGGCACGTGATATCAACAGATTAGAGCAAGATTATGAGGTTATGACTATTATTCCCGTAGATATGTTTTCTAATACCTATCATGTGGAGTGTGTATGTATTTTGAAGTATAGATAAGGAATTGGATAAAAATGTTAAAGGTAAATGGTAAGATTGCTGAAATAAAAAAGACAAGATTTATATTGTCAAAATATATTCATAATGGAACACCATCTGGATATTGTGGACATTTAGAAGTGAAGTTTGAAATTGATGGAAAAGATGGATATTTTGATTTTGATGTAGATGTTATAAAAGATAAAAATATTTTTTATTATGAAAATAAAGAATATTGTTGCATTCCAGAAGATAATATAAAAAAAATTAATTATTTAGAAATATTTGATACCAATACATTTTACGATATTGGAACATTTTTTAATAAAATGACAGTAAAGTTTAAAGAAATAAAAAATAAGAAAATACATGTTCAAATTATGGTTGATGAAACAGTAGTATCTTTAGAATTTGATGATGATGTAAACATAGTTATATGAGGACTATAAAATAAAAAATCCTAATTTTTTAGGATTTCTTTTTGTCATTAAATAAATTATCTAAACGTTCTTTTTCTCTTAAAAAAGCATCTTTTTCATCATTGTTTAATGTAACGACTTCTTCAATCATTTTAATAATATTGTCGATTGTTGAAATTAAATTAGGGCTCTCATCAATAAAGTCTTTTTTTGTAGAAATTTTAAGTAAACTAGAAGTGAAACTATCATATAAGGAATTGATACCAACTAAAGAAATACTATCAAATAAATTATGGTTGATTAACAAGTTTCTATTTAATTGAATATCTTTATATAAAACTAAAATTTCTATTTCACTTTTTTTACTTTCGACATTAAAAGTAATCATATTAGAAATTAAAGTTAATCCATCTAAAGCACTTTTTAAAATTTGATTGTTTTTTTCTAATTCTTTTACATAAATTTTGCTATTCTTTTTTACATTTGAAATAGAAATGAATAGAAAACTTGCTAAGATTCCTACAATAACAGCAACCAAATTATTAATTAATAACTCATTATTTTTTTCAATTAATCCTTCACAGAATTTAATTGCTACCAAAAATAAAGCGATTGATAATAGTGCGATAGCAAGATGACTCTTTAATAAATTTCTATAGGCTTTAATATATTTCTTTTTTTCTTTCATACTGAACACCCCCTGTACCTGTATGAACCCTATAATCATTGTATCATAAAATATCGAAAAATCAATAAATTTAGCGAATTCTCTTAAAAAATGATAGAAAAA
This sequence comes from uncultured Mycoplasmatota bacterium, assembly GCA_947643405.1. Classification (GTDB taxonomy): domain Bacteria; phylum Bacillota_I; class Bacilli_A; order RF39; family UBA660; genus MGBC102946. The sequence continues at coordinate 14,300 of CANRVY010000023.1, forward strand.
ATAATTTTGTGATAAAATAAAATAGGAAATGAGGAGTATATGAAAAAAAGAGTTATCAGAATAGTAGGAATTATACTTTTTATTATTCTAGGAATTTATTTAGGCTTTTTATTTTATAAAGATTACCAAATTCGACATGCAAAAATAGAAGTAATTTTAAAAGAAGACTTATCAATGGAATTTGGAGAAGAAAAGAAAATATCAGATTTTGTTATGCATATAAATGGAGAGAAAATTTTAGATGATAAAAAAATATCTTATCAAAAAATAGGAAAGCAAAAAGTTTCATTTTCATATATAAATGAAGATAATATAAAAGTTTCTTATCAATTTGAAGTAGAAATAAAAGATAGCGTAGAACCATTTGTGTGGTTAGGAAAAACTTACCGTGTTCAAAAAGATAAAGAGATTGATTTGTTAGAAGCCATACAATATGGTGATAATTATGATAGTCATCCAAATTGTATCATAGAAGGAAGTTATGATTTGACTACAATTGGAAAATATCCTTTGACATTTGTAATATCAGATTCTAGTGGAAATACTTATAGACATGATTTTATATTGGATGTTTATGAGCCAAATCCAGAAGAAAAGCCATCAGCTGAAACAAACTATATTGATTTTGAAGAAATTAAAAAAAATCATAAAACAGAAAAAACCAAAATAGGACTGGATATATCAAGTTGGCAAGGTGATGTTGATTTTGAAAAAATAAAAGAAGCTGGAGTAGAATTTTTATTTATTCGTGTAGGTAGCAAAAGTTCTCCAACAGAATATTTTGTAGATAAAAAATTTGAACGAAATATGGAATTAGCACGCCAATATAAAATACCAGTAGGAATTTATTATTATTCTTATGCTGGGAGTGAAAAGGATGCAAGAGAAGAAGCAAAGTGGGTCATAAAACAATTAAAAGATTATAAAATTGATTTGCCTGTTGTGTTCGATTGGGAGGAATGGAACAATTTTAATTTTTATCGTGTCAGTTTTTACGAATTAACAAAAATTGCGGAAGCTTTTTTAGAAGAAATAGAAAAAGCAGGATACCAAGGAATGCTTTATAGTAGTAAAAGTTATTTAGAAAATGTTTGGTATCAAACGAAATATGACATTTGGCTTGCTCATTATACAAGTAAAACAAATTATGAAGGAAAATATCAATATTGGCAAATGACTAGTAGTGGGAAAATAGATGGAATTAATGGACCTGTAGATGTAAATATTTTTTATCAATAACAGATTTTTGGAATCTGTTTTTTTGAAGAAAAGAATGATATAATACAATTGGTGAATAAGATGGAACAGGAAATGGAAGAAATATTTGAGCAAGCCAATAAGCAATTTTTAAAGAATCATGTTGCACTGTTAGAGTCTGATGTATCGGAAAGAACCTTGTGTGGGGCTTTAATGATAGAATTGCATGAGATTTTAAAGAATACCTCTTATGCAGAGTATTATACCGACGTTGAATATAATAGAAGTACAAATGGAACCATTAAAACTTGTGCAAAAAGAATAACAAATGAAGTAAAAGAAATAAAAATTAATTGTGATTTAATTGTACATTCTAGAGGTACAAAATCATTAGATAATTTGATTGCAATTGAAATGAAGAAAAGTAGGGCTAAAAAAGCATCTAAAGATAGTGATAGAGATAGATTAAAAGCTTTAACAATGCATGATTTTGATGGAACTATCAGTAGTGATGGAAAAACAATTCCCAAATATGTTTGCAATTATCAATTAGGAGTTTATTACGAAATTAATGATAAATATCGTTCCATTTTAATTGAATATTATCATCAAGAGGTATGCACAAATTCTTATACAATAGTTTATTAGGAGTATTTTATGTTTTATTACAGTTTATTCATAATGAATCTCATTTCATTTGGAATGTGTTATAATGATAAAAAAAGAGCAATCAAACATAAATATAGAATCCCAGAAAGTGTTTTACTTGGAGTATCTATTATGGGTGGTGCATTTGGATTTTGGTGGGCAATGTATTTATTCCATCATAAAACCAAACATTTAAAATTTTTAATTATAGAACCATTATGCATTATTTTATGGATTGTTTTCATTTTAGTAGAGAGGGGAATTATATGATAACTTTTATTTGGTATCCAAAATGTAGTACTTGTAAAAAGGCAAAAGAGTGGTTGGAGGAACATCATATAACTTATGTAGAGCGACATATTGTAGAAAATCCACCAACATATGAAGAGCTTATTTTATGGTATCAAAATAATATTTATGAATTGAAAAGATTTTTTAATACAAGCGGAAATTTATATAAGGAAATGAATTTAAAAGATAAACTACCAAAAATGACAGAAGAAGAACAATTAAAGTTACTTAGCACAAATGGAATGCTTGTACGTAGACCACTTGTTATAGCAGGGCAGAAAGTATTAATTGGATTCAAGGAAAAAGAATGGACTGAATTCTTTTGTAAATAAAAGGTGTGGGTAGTATGAATCAAAAGAGAATAATAAATCAAAGAATAAGAGAAATCTTTTGGGTTTTCGTAATAGGCAGCTTTGTTGGATGTATCTATGAAACTGTTTTATGTATTTTTCAAAGAGGACATTTTGAAAGTAGACAAGGACTTGTTTATGGGCCTTTTACTCCCGTTTATGGAGCAGGAGCAGTTATGCTAATATTGTTATTAGAAAAGCGAAAAAATATTTTTTCTATGTTTTTTATTAGTGCTTTGTCAGGAGGTGTGATTGAATATTTATTCTCTTTATTTCAACAGTTCTTTTTTGGAACGATATCCTGGGATTATCATAATAAATTTAATTTGTTTGGCAGAACTAGTCTGTTTCATTCTATCGCATGGGGAATGTTAGGGGTATTATTTATAAAAATCATGTTACCACCTATCATAAAATTATTAAGAAGATTTCAGGAAAAAAATTTAAAAATGGTAACTTTAATTGTTATGATTTTTATGAGTATTAATATTATTATTTCTTGGGGAGCAGCTTCAAGGCAAGATGAACGTACGCATAATATTCCAGCAAAGGGAATTTTTGACCAATTTTTTGATGCAAGATTTCCTGATGAAAGAATGGATAGAATATATGCAAATAAAAAAATTATAGGAGGGTAAAAATGAATATTCAAAAACAATTAGGAATACAATATCCAATTATTCAAGGAGCAATGGCTAGAATTGCTGATGCAACTTTAGCAGCTGCAGTATCTAATGCTGGAGGACTAGGAATTATTGCGGGCGGAGGACTTACAAAAGAAGAATTAAGGGCTGAGATTAGAAAGTGTAAGGAACTAACATCCAATCCATTTGGAGTTAATATTATGTTAATGGCATCAAATAAAGATGAATTAGCAAATCTTTTAATAGAAGAAAAGGTTTCTGTAGTAACAACAGGAGCAGGTAGTCCAGAAATGTATATTGAAATGTGGAAAAATGCAGGCATAAAAGTGATACCTGTTATCGCAAGTGTGAAGCATGCGAAGAAAATGGAAGCTTTAGGAGTTGATGCTATTATCGCAGAAGGGACCGAAGCAGGGGGACATATTGGAAGTACAACAACACTATGTTTAATTCCACAAATTGTAGACGCAGTATCAATACCTGTAATAGCAGCAGGTGGAATTGCTGATGGAAGAGGAATGAGAGCCGTAGAAATATTAGGAGCTAGTGGTGTCCAGATTGGAACTCGATTTTTAGCTACTGAAGAGTGTAACATTGCACAAGCTTATAAAGAGGAAATTATTAAGGCTAATGATACTGATACTAGAGTTCTCGGCTTATCAATTGCATCTCCAATTCGAAATTTGAAGAATGAAATGACAGAAAACTATTTGCAATTAGAACATACTGGTGCTTCAAAAGAAGAATTGGATCAGTTAACTTTTGGTGCTTTAAAAAAAGCAGTAGAAGGAGATATAATTACTGGTTCAATGATGTCTGGACAAATTGCTGGAATGATTCATGACATAAAAACAGTGAACGAAGTAATAGAAGATTTAATATTACAATATGAAACAGTCAAGAGAGAAAAATAATCTCTTTTTTTATTGTCAAATTTTATAATTTTTCTTTTCAAAAGAAAGAAAAATTGGTATACTTATAGATAGAATAGGGAGGATATAATGGAAAATAAAAGAAAAAAAATAACTATTTTCATTTCTATAATTATAGTTCTTATAATTGCAATAGTAGCATGCATTTTAATTTTTACAAAATCTAATGATAATCAAGAAAAGCCAAGTAAAAATCCAACGCAATCAGGAGAAAATAATAAGCCAAATGGGGATAAAGACGACATAGATAACAAAGATAATTCAGACAATAATACAGATGATAATAATGATAATAATGACAATGATGAAAATGATGAGAATTCTGGAAATAATAGTTCTAGTGGCGAAAATTCTAATGGAACAACAGCTGCTCCCAAAAAACTTCGTATTTATTCATGTAGAAGAACTACAGAGGAAAATGGAGTTGAATTTACAGATAGTCTTAGCTTAACGTATCATATAGAAAAAGGTCTTCAATCTGATGAAGTAATCATAACAATTAAGGCTATAAATGATATTGGAGCAAATAACATAAGTTCTATTATAGAATTTTATAAAAATTGGTTTGATCAATTAAAGGCATTAAATGGAATTACAGTAGCAACAACTCAGTCAGGGGATAAGACTGTGTTTCGTATAAAAACAGATTATACTAAAATAGATTATTCAAACATAAATTTTGAAGATGAGAATAGGCTTCCATTCTATAATGACATTCGTGCAAATGACAGTTTAGACACAATTACAGAATTTTTAAACGAAGCTGGATATACTTGTCAACAGCCAAAGGAGGCTTAAAATGGAAAAAAAAGTTAAAAAAGAAAATCCAATGAAAAGTATTATCAATGGTTGGAAAAAAATAGATGCTGAAAAAAGAACTTTAATAATTATTATTGTATTTGTATTTACATTTATTTTCTTGATGCCTAATTTATATAAAGGCTGGGTAAACTTTAGAGATCATGGTTTTAGTTTTGGTTTTAAAACAAACAATAAAGAGAACAACTCAAATGGAGAAACAAAAGATCCTAATGCAGGAAAAACACTTACGATGACTTGCACGCAATCAGTACAAGATAACGAATATAGGACAGAAATAAAAACTATAATTTATTATGTTGATAAACAGTTAAAAAAAGAAGATTATACAATGACGATGAAAGCGCTTAGTGACACAGCTAAAGAAGAACTTCCTGTTAGAAAATCTCTTTATGATCTTGAAGAGCAAAACTATCAGTCATTAAACGGGTTTACAGTCAAATCTAATTTGAATGATAGTATTTTTACCTATAATTTAGTTACAGAGTATGCAAAAATAGATATGGATGCAATAAATAAATTAAATGAGCAAGAAGAACAAATTGCAATAAATTTAAAATATAATCAAAATATTGATAGTGTTAAGTCCTATTATGAAAATTTAGGTCTTAAATGCACAAAATAAATCGGTTGAAAGGCTAAAATAATAGTCTTTTTTTTGTGTGATGATTGAATTTGCATTTTTATAAAATTTATGTATAATAGAGGCCAATAAAAAAAAGAGGGGGATAATATGGGAGAAAGACAATATTTTTCTCTTGTCGCTAACCGTATTATAGCATTAAAAGGTGAGCTAGAGAGAGCAGAAATAGAATTAACTGCAGCAAAAGAAGAAAACAATAATAAAAAAGTAAACATAATAGAAATGAAAAAAAGATTTTTAAATTATAAAATTCATTATTTAGAAAAGATAAAAGATTTACCTTTTTATATCGTGGTAAATGAATTATCGAGTGAACAACTTAGAAGTATAAGAAATTCTATTGGAAAATTAGGATTATCATTAGAAGAAACAAGAGCTTATTTGATGGAAAAATTAAAATTACAGGAAATTCCAACTTTAATTAAACATTCAGATTTATCTTGTCTTGAGCAGATAGATGATTATGAAACAATAATAAATTTAATAACAATTCAAAAGAGAAATGGAAACTATGAACAACAAAAAAGAGATTTACAAAGAGAACTCTTAATTCCAACAGAATTATGTTATCCTGTAACTTATCAGGTATATGAAATGTCAGGAAAAACAAGACCATTATGTTATTATGAAATTGATCATATAAAAAAGAGAGTTGCAGCTTATCGTGCTAAATTAGAACAAATGATGCAAATCTTTCATAGTAATTATTCAATAGAACAAATAGAAGAAATCGCTTTTTACTTAGATCATTGGGTTGAAAATGGATTATCAAGAAAATTTATAGAAACACACATGGAAAGAGTTATATCAGGTTTCCCAGAAGAAAGAGCATCCATTAAATATCTGCGTCAATTAGGAGAAAAGAAAAGTTTTTTTGGAGCTTTTTCAGCGAAAAGAAAACAAGCAAAAGAACAGCACTTTTTAGATGCTGTCGTAAAGAGTTATAGGAAAGATGATGTATTATCGTTTTTTGGAATAGAAAACGCTAATTTGTTTGCTTTATCAAAACGAGAATTAAGTGGTGTAATAGCAAAAATTGAAGAAATGGCTAAAATTAAGATGGCTAAGATTGAAATTTTGGATCAAAGTATCAGAATAAAGCAGAATGAAATTTTAAATACTGCTAGAGATTATAATTTACTACAAAGTAATGCAAAAGATCAATTTTCTAAAATTATTTATTCAGAAATTAAAGATTTTCAAAATGCTTGGTTGCATTGGCTTTGGCAAGTACCTGATTTATTAGAAGTTTTTATGAAAGGTCATGCACTAGCGGAGGTAGAAACGCTTGTAGAATGTTTGAAAAATCCTTTCCCATATTATAGGGAGGAAGAATTGATAAAACAAATTGTATATTCATTAAATCCTAAGAAAAGCTAAATTTCCATCAGTTGATTTTTTACTATAAATAATCTATAATAAAAATAGGAGGATTGTATTATGTATTGTGTAAATTGTGGAAATAAAGTAGATGAAAATGCTGATATCTGTCTTAAATGTGGAGTGTTCTTGAAAAAAGAAAATCAGAAAACTGCAACTGTTTCTCCAAAAATTGGAAAGGGAATAGCAAGTTTAGTATTAGGAATTATAGCTGTGTTCTTTTGTCTTTCAGCTTTTGCGGCGTTTGAAGATTTAGAATATACCTTAATTGATTATGAAGGAACTCGCAGAATTGGATTTGCAGCTGGTTTTATTTTGATTCAAACAACGCTTTCTGTTCTAGGCTTTTGCTTGGCCGTAGCAGAACGTATGAATAATAAAAACGGATTTAATACAGCCGGATTTTGGCTAGGAATTGTTTCATTTATATGTATTGCAATTCAGTTTATATTTGTATTAATTTTTTAAAAAATATAGAGAAGTTATATGTATATATATACTTCTTTTTTGTTTATAAAATGAATTTTGTGACCATAACGATAATAGGAGGCGACTATGAAAAAATATAGTTTATGGTTGGATAACATTTCAAATGAAAAAGAACCAATTTTGAAAGAAGATATAGATTGCGATATATTAATTGTAGGAGGTGGAATGACTGGTCTTAGTACTGCTTATCATTTAAAAGATAGCAATTTGAAAATTGTAGTAGTTGAAAAAAACCAGATAGGGAGAGGAATTAGCGCAAGAACGACTGGAAAAGTTACATATTTACAAGATACCATATATTCTGACTTAACAAATACTTATTCAGAAACAATAGCTAAAAAATATTTTTATTCACAAAAAGATGCAATAGAATTGATTAGTAGCATTGTAAACCAAGAAAAAATAGATTGTAATATGAAGAAAGTATCATCTTATATTTTTTCAAAGGAAAAAGAAGGATTGCAAAAAGAAAAGAAATTGTTAAAACAATTTGGAGTATCCATAGTAGAAGCAAATATGAAAGGATATTATGCAATTGGAGTAGAAGATACTTATGTCTTTCATCCTATAAAATATATACAGGCTTTAAAAGATATTTGTAAAAAAGATGGAATTCAATTTTATGAACATACAGATATCAATTTTATAAAAGAAAAAGACAGAGGATATATTTGTGGAAATGAATTTATAAAGATTAGGGCTAAAAAAGTTGTACTTGCATGTCATTATCCTTATTTTCTGTTCCCATTTTTGATGCCTTTGAAATGTACATTAGAAAAATCATATATTTCTGCTACACCTGTTAAAAAAATAGAATCTTACTCTGCTATAAGTATAGAAAAACCAATTATTTCCTTAAGATATCATGAGGCAGAAGAAAATTATCTTATTTATTTAACAAATTCTCATTCGCTATATAAAGAATATGATGATCAAAAGCATTTTGAAGAATTAAAGAAATGCTTAGAAAGATTAGAACTTAATCCGAAATATTTATGGAGCAATCATGATATTATGACATTTGATAAGCTTCCATTTGTTGGATTATTAAAAACAAATCTTTATTTAGCAACTGGTTATAATACATGGGGAATGACAAATAGCAATCTAGCAGGAAAAATCATTTCAGATATGATAATGGATATTTATAATCCATATGAAACCTTATTTTCTCCAAAGAGAAAATTAAAAAAATTATCATTACCAGAAACAATTTATGGTGGAATAAAACCAATGATAGAAAATAAAGTGTGGAAAAATAAAGATTGGTATCCAGAAAATGTTTATTTTGAAACAAGAAATGGCAAGAATGTCGCAATTTATGTGGATAAATCAAAAACAGAACATATTGTCTATAATACTTGTCCACATCTTAAATGCAGTCTTTTATTTAACTCTGTGGAAAAAACTTGGGATTGTCCTTGTCATGGTTCGAGATTTGATTTAGATGGAAAAGTAATCATTGGGCCTAGTAATTATGATATTACATACCATGAATAGTTTGAATCGCTTTCTTTTTTCTTTAATCTATTCTATAATGGAAAAAAAAGGAAGTGTTATATGGAAAAAGCAAAATTTGGAGTAGCAGGGTTCCCAGTTCATTTTTTCGAACAAAATAGAAAAAGAGAAAAAATATTTGAATGGTTAGAAAATTTAAACTTAGATGTTATTGAATTGCAATGCACTTACGGAATTAGAATGAAGGAAGGACAAGCATTACTTTATAAGGAATTAGCAGATAAACATCATATTATGATGACGATTCATGCTCCATATTATGTATGCCTTGGATCTATAAAAAAAGAAACTGTAGAGCGTTCTAAGTTAGAAATAAAAAAAGCTTATGAATTAGCAAAGTTGCTTGGAGTAACAAGAATTATTTTTCATCCAGGTGGTGGTTATCAAAATAGAAAAGATGGATTGGAACAGCTAATTCATGTACTTAATGAAATTGCGCCCGATTTAGATCCTATGATTCATTTATATCCAGAAATAGGTGGAAAGGTTGCTCAGCTAGGAAGCTTAGATGAAATTATTGAAATATGTAAAAGAGTTCCAATTGCTTATCCCTGCATTGATCTTGCACATCTCCATGCAAGAGAAATAGGGTCTATGACAAGCAAAGAAAAAATATTAGAAGTATTTGATAAAATAGAACGCGAACTTGGAAAAGAGAAATTGTTAGAAACACATTTTCATGTTTATCCAGTTGATTATACAGAAAAAGGAGAGAAAATTCATAAAGCCTTTGGAGATAAAAAAGAAGAAATGCAGTTATCTTTATTTGAAGAAGATATGGATTATTATCCAAAAGCAGAAGATTATATTGCTGCAGTAAAAGAAAAAGGCTTAACGCCTATTACCATTTGTGAAGCTCATAATACGCAAGATACAGGAGCGCTTCTTATGAAATCATTATATGAAAAAGAATCTTAGGATTCCTTTTTTAAGTACTGAATAAATTCTTGTAAAAGTTTATTATTAGTATTTTTTTTATGAATGGCTACATATACATGCCTAGATGGAATTTCAAAATTTGTTTTTAGTTCAAATAATTTCTTAGCTTTTATTTCTTTATCAATTCTATTGGTATTAATAAATCCAACACCCAATCCTGCTTTCACAAATTCTAGTACTAGCCCATAACTGACTAATTCATAAGTTGCATTTAATACAACTCTTTCATTCGCTGCAATACTATCTAAAAATGCTCTTGTAGAAGAAGAACTTTCTTGTAGTACAAGTGGTAGTTTATTTAGATCTTTCATACTAAAAACGGTTTCTTGATCATTGCCGAAATCTTTGATGCTAGCAACGAAACGATCATGCATTTCTTCAATTGGAATAAATAAAATATCTTCTGTATTTGGAATTAAACTAGTTAAAATAACCAAATCTAATTGATCATTTACTAACATTTCTAGTAGTTTTCTAGATATATCATGTTTGATGATAAATTGAATTTGTGTATGTCTATTGCGAAATTTTTGAAGAGGTCCAAGTAAATTGTGCTGGAGTACAGTGGTTCCTCCCCCCAAGCGAATGATCATATTTTTTTCGTCAAGCAACTCTTCAATTTTTCTTTTTCCGCTTTGCAAACATTCAATGGGATTTTTTAAGTAATCTAGTAATATTTCTCCTTCTTTGGTTAAATTCATACCATGTTTTGTTCTATAAAATAATGAATATCCAATTTGTTCTTCCAATTTTTTAATAGATTGTGTAATAGCTGGTTGTGAAATAAATAATTCTTCAGCAGCTCTTGTTAAATTTTTATGTTTGGCGACATGATAAAAAACTTTGTATAGTTCAAAATTGACATTTTCCATATGATAACTTCCCCTTATGATAAATATAACAAATATATATTATACTTATACCATATATTACGGTATAATGCAATTAGGGGATGATTTTATGGAAACTTATAAAGATATGCATATTCATAGTACACATTCAGATGGAAGTGAAGGTATTCCATCTTTGCTAGAACAACTAAGTCAAAAAAATATAGGAACTTTTGCAATTACAGATCATGATAGTATAGAAGGAATCAAGGAATTAGAAACTATAAAACCATCATTAGAGTGGTATCCTGGGGTAGAAGTAAGTACAATTTATAAAACACATAAAATTCATTTATTAGGCTATGGATTTGATTATCATAATTCAGAATTAGAAAAATTATTAACATGGATTAAAAATCAGAGACGTTTAAGATTCTATGATATGGTAAAAAATGCAGAAAAAGAGTTTTGTGTGGAAATACCATCTACTCCATTTGAACAATTGGAACAAAAAGGGACTATTTTAGTTCGACCACATTTGATGAGATATTTAGTAGAACATGGGTGTGGAGAATCATCAGAAATTATGGATCGAATAGAAAAAAGATGTGCTTCTAAAATCTCTTATAGAGCAGACTTGAAATGGGCGATAGAAAGTTTAAAAAAAGCAAAAGCATTATTATTAATTGCTCACCCTAAAGAAATAGAAAATAAAAGTTATATCGAATTTAAATCAATTATAGAAGAATTAATCGATTTAGGAATTGATGGGATTGAAGTTTTTCACAGCATACATGAAAAAGGAGATATAAGGCGATATCATGAGTTGGCTTCAGAATACCATTTATTAGAAAGTGGAGGAAGCGATTATCATGGTGCAGATAGAAAAGGAAGAGTATTAGGGGCGGTAACAAAAAATGGAGACAAAGTAAAATATCTTTCTTTAGTAGAAGAATTGAGGAAGAGAAAATGATGATTGGAGTAGTAGGAAAAAGCGGTTCTGGAAAAACTTATTTTTCTAATTTGCTAAATAAAAATGATGAATTTACAATAATCCATGTAGATGAAATTGTTCATGAAATTTTAAAAGAAGATAATTTTGGGAAAGCTTTTGTAACCAAATATGGCATTGGTTTTCTGGAGGAAAATAGGATCGATCGAAAAAAATTAGGACAGTATCTATTTTCATCAAGTGAAATAATGGATGAATATAATGAATTTATTTGGCCCTTTATTGAAGAAAAAATAGATGCTATTATAGAAAGAAGTAAAAAGCCAATTATTATTGATTGGATGCAATTACCGATTACAAAATATTTTGAAATGTGCGATAAAAAGATCTTAGTGAAAGCACCATTAGAAATAAGAATGGAACGTATAGGAAAAAGAGATCAAATATCAGCAGATTATAAAGAAAAACGTGAAAAGTTTATGTTAGAATATGAGGATTCGATATTCGATGAAGTTATTGTAAATGATGGTACTGATTTAAGCGGCTATGCAGAGAATATTATAAGACAGATTCTAACAATTGGTTTTTATGCTGGTAGCTTTGATCCTTTTACAAATGGTCATTTAGAAATTATTAAAAAAGCAAGTTGTTTATTCGATAAAGTTATAGTAGGAATTGGAAAAAATCCAGATAAAAAAAGACATTATCAAGAGGAGGAAATGAGAGAAGCAATTTCTTATTCTCTAAACAGAATTGGCATTTGTGCAGAAGTCATTATCTATTCAGGATATACATTTATAGAAGCGCAAAAACGCCATGCGAGTGCCTTTATTAGAGGCCTTCGAGATCAAACAGATTATCAATATGAAGAAGAAATCGCCGCTTTTAATGAAGAACATAGTGGAATTGATACAATTTATTTAAGAGCAGGAAAAGTTGGAAATATTAGCTCAACATTAGTAAGAAATTTGATAGAAAAGGGTGAGGATATTAAAGAATTAGTTCCAGAACCCGTTTATCAATATATGAAAAAAAGATCTTATTGATCTTTTTTTGTTACATCAACCCAGTTAATGAAATGACTTAGCTTTTCTAATTCAGACGTAGAAAGGGCAATAGCAGAGTGTGCGTTTCCACAAGCGGGATAAACGGTTGCATGAACTTTTAAAGAAATATCTAAATAAACAGGAAGAGTATTTTTAAGTCCAAACGGACAAATACCACCAACCGCATGACCAGTATATTCTAAAGCTTCATCAGGAGTAAGCATTCTAGCTTTTCTTTTGAATGTTTGTTTAAATTTAGCGTTGTCAATTTTTCTCATTCCCGCAACAACGATTAATAAACAGCTTTCTTCTGTTTTAAATGTTAACGTTTTAGCTATCATATCTGGATCAACATGTAATGCTTCTGCTGCTTCTAAAACTGTTGCTGTTTTTTCTTTTAATATAATAATTTTATCTTGATAACCAATTTTTTCAAATTCTTTTGTTACTTCTAGTAACCCCATAAGAAAACCTCCTATTTCTTTATTTTATCATACTCTTAAAGATTTGATATTAAAATTCTTCTTCGTTGTTATCTATTATGATAATGTTATCGAAAAATAAATTGTGAGAAAAATAGCCAAGTCTGAAAATAATTCACTTATAAAATTACATAAATATTATTTCATAAATTTTTCAAATTGATTTTTCAAAGCTTTATATTCAATAGCATACTTTTCTTCTAATTGAGTGTTATATATTTGAATTGATGTTTTATATTTAAGATATTGGAATTTCGTAGTTTTATTTTCCTTATAATTACGTTTAAAATATTCTTCTGAGTCAATTTTACATCCTAAGTTTGTAACCATTTTATCTAATGCTTCAAAATTAAATTCCTTTATTATATGATAGAATTCCATAAAATAAATTATTTTCATTTTTTTATTTTGCTGATCAAAGTCTTTAAAAATAAAGTATAGGTTAGTTTCTAAGTCACCAATTTTTTGGATAATTGTGTTTAAATCTTTTTTTGTCTTTATATTTAAATCTTTAATATTCCCTAATTGATCATTCAAATTAAAAATATATTTTATTTTATTTTTAAAGATGTGTAATTTTTTTTCAAAATCTACTGCAAAATGATCTACAGAAAAAGTATTAAATTCATTAAAATCAAAACAAATATCACTAATTTTTTTTAATTTATCAATTAATAGTTTACTTTCTTCAACTTTAGAAGACAAGTCGTATTGGATAGTTATTATAAAAG
>CANRVY010000024.1 GCA_947643405.1 uncultured Mycoplasmatota bacterium
TACTATAACATTTATAATTTTAAAAGACTGTTCACAAAAAATTATTTGTCAACAGCCTGAAAAATACTAGATTAATTTCTAGTATTTTTTTTATCAAATTCTTTATCAAACATTCCAAATAAAATCTCAAATTCCTCATCATACATTACCATATCTGACTGTCTACTTGCAACTATTTCTTTAAACTTCTGATAAGGAACAAAAAAGATTTCTGAAATTTCTTCCTTTTGATAAACCATTTCCTCTATTTTTTTATTGGTTCTTAAAATATACAAATCATCATATTCATTATCTACAAAGCCATGATTGTCTTTCCAACTTCTCTGTAACGTTTTAATAAAAACAAGCTCATTTGGATCTATTTCTAAACTTAATTCCTCTTTTAATTCTCTTAATGCACCTTTTATAGAACTGTCTCCAGCCGATAAATGTCCAGCACAAGAAATATCTAACATATTAGGATCACTATCTTTCGTTTCACACCTACGTTGCAATAATATTTCCCCGTTTTGATTCATAATCCATATATGAATCGCTTTATGCCAATCTCCATCCCTATGAACTTCGCTTCTTTCCTTGATAGTTCCAATAGGATTTCCTTCTGCATCTAACAAATCAAAATATTCTAAATTCATTTATTATGTTCCTCCATTATTTTTTCTAAAACAATATTAATATCATCTATAGGATATTGCTTTTGATAAAGTTTTTGTTTTAAGAAAAACATTAATTCTTTTTCATTTTTTTTAGCCATATATTTTTGATACAGTTTTCTTGCTTCTGCTTCTAATATTTCACTATGGTCTACATTATATTCTGATAATATACTTTCAATCATATCTTTAGAATAGCCCAATTGTTGCATAGCTTCTAATACTTTTTGTTTATAATATTTCTCTGAATGTTTATGATTTGAATTCATCTTTTTATTAATTAATTTTGATAACTTTTGTCTAATTTCTTTTTCATCTATTTTTACAAGTGCTTTTCCTACTTCTTCATAATCAAAATCTTGTTTCAATAAATTCTCTTTTATTTTATTTGGACCATCTGGAGAAAAAGAGAACCGATCGTGAATATAGGCTTCTATATATGCCCCCTCATGAAAAAAACCTTGATTTCTTAATTTTTCTATCAATTCTTCTTGTTGTTCTACTCCTTGTTTTTTTAAAAATTCTCTAACTTCTTTTTCACTTCTTAATTTTTTATTTAAAAATACAATTGTTTTATCATAAATTTCAGCTATTTTTGTTTCTTCTTTTATTTCTTCTATCATTTGATCTGATAATTCTTTTTTTAAAGCAATTTGGTATTTAAGCATCACTGTATCATAAGTTTTAATTTTCTCATTTTCTAACGTTATTTCATACTTATTTTTTCCTACTTTTTTTATATGTTCAATCTTCATAAGATCCCCCCATTACAAGAAAACTTAATACCTATTTCATATGTATTAAGTCTTTTGAAACTTCTTCTAATGCTTTTCCAATTTCTTTTTTAGAAACATACTCATTATCTTTCATTTGATAATGGTCTGTCTCTTTCATTTCTTTGGCTCTTTTAGATACAATATTTACTAATAAGTATTTAGAACCAACTTGATTTAATAGTTTATCAATTGATGGATAAATCATTCTGTCATCCCTCCTATTTTGATTGTAACTTAGAATTTTATTTGGTGCAAGCATTCTATTTCAATTTGACATTATTTGACAAGATATGAGTTAATTTGAAATCTAATTCTTTTATTTTTTCTTCTGTATATAATTTTTCTTTTTCTAATTTTTGCAATTCATAATAAAAATTATGCATTCCAACTACAAAATACGCTTTAGGATGAGGAACCTCTATTAAACATGTCCCTTTTTTAACAATAATTTTTTTTATAATTACATTTTTTATTTGCTTTTTAATGTCTTTTTCTATAGTATCCAACTCTAAGAAAAAATTAGAAACATATTCTACTTTTTCACTTTTCAAAATAAAAGATGGGTCTTTTTTATCTCCAGATATTTTTCCTACAGAATCTAAAACTTTAACAATATAAATCCCACTATGGGTAATACTCACTAATATTTCAGAATTCATTTCAAATAAAGATTGAACTCTTATTTTAGAAAGCAAGAGATTTTTAATTAATTTTAACTGTTCATTTTCTGTTGGATACTGATGAAAAGCTCTAAAAATTGACTTCGGTCCATATTTCTTTATTTCTCTTCTCACTTTTATATAAATAATGAAAACTAATAAAAGAAAGATAAAAAGCGCAAACCATCGGAATGAATAAATTGTATAAATAACAATTGCTATAGAAGTAGCGATAAAAACTAAAATCGTTGTTATCATTTTATAATCTCATAGATAAGAGGTGTTGGTTCTTCATAATGAACACCAATCTCAAAACAATCTAATATTCTTCCTATTTCCATATCTTTTTCATGAACATATATTTTTAATAATTCTTCATCTTTTAAAACAAAGTCTCCTACTTTTTTACTTAACACAATTCCTACTCCATAATCAATAATATCCTCCTTTTGGTATCTTCCTGCTCCTATTGCTCTTACAATTTCTCCCAATTCTAAAGTATGAATTTTATTGATATATCCAGACTTTATACTTTTCACAGAAAATATTTTTGGACCTTTTTCTATTTTTTCTAGATTTCCACCTTGTCTAGAAACAAATTCTTCTAATTTTTGATATCCCTTTCCTGTATCTAAATTTTGTTTTAGTAATCTTTTTGCTTCTTCTTCCGAAACTTGCAATCCCATTTGAACCATCAATGTCCCTAAAGTCATAACAAGTTCATATACATCTTTTTCGTAGTTTCCTTTTAGAAATTGAATTGCTTCTTCTACTTCTAACGCATTTCCTATATGGGTTCCTAATGGTTCATCCATATTAGAAAGAACACATATAACTTCTCTTTTGGCATTTTTTCCAATTTTAACCATAAGATTTGCCAAAGTTCGAGCTTCTTCTAAAGATTTTGCTAAAGCTCCTTCTCCTACCTTTACATCAATGACTATTTTATCAGCACCACTTGCTAATTTTTTACTCATGATACTTGAGGCAATTAATGGAATCGATTCTACTGTTCCTGTTACATCTCTTAAAGCATATATCTTTTTATCAGCAGGAACTAAGTTTCCCATTTGACCAACAAGTGCGAAATTAATATCATTTACTTGATCTACAAAAACTTCTAGTGACATTGCTGTTTGAAAGCCTGGAATGGATTCTAATTTATCAATTGTTCCGCCAGTGTGTCCTAATCCTCTTCCGCTCATTTTCGCTATTTTAACACCTGTTGAAGCTACTAAAGGACCCAAAATAAGTGTTGTTTTATCTCCTACTCCGCCCGTTGAATGTTTATCCACTTTGATTCCTGATATGCTTGATAAATCCAATGATTCTCCACTATGATACATAATATCAGTTAAAGAAAAGACTTCCTCCTCTATCATCCCATTCAAGCAAATCGCCATTAATAAAGAACTCATTTGATAATCTTTAATAGTTCCCTCTACATAACCATTTACGGCATAAGCAATTTCTTCTCTTGTAAGTATTTGCTTTTTTCTTTTTTTATTAATAATCTCTACTATATTCATATCTTTCACCAATTCTATTATACATGAATTTGAAAAAAAGAAATAGATTTTTAAAATTTTTTAAGTACAAGAAAAAACAGATATTATTCTGTTTCTTCTGCATGTTTACTAGATAAAAAGGTTATTTTTTCTGCTACTACTTCAACAACTTGTTTTTTTGTTTCGTCTTCTAGTTCAATGTTTCTGGATTGAATTCTTCCCTTAACACCAACTAAATCCCCTCGCCTACAATATTCGACAGTACTTTCTGCTACACCTTTCCATAATACACAAGATATAAAATCAGTATCATATTCTCCACTTAAGTTTTTATAACTTCTTGGAACTGCAAGCGTAATATTGGTCACCTTTCTACCATTATCGGTTTCGCGAAGTTCTGGATCTTTCACCAATCTTCCTACTAATACAGTTTGATTTAACATAATTTTTCCTCCTTCGTGTAACACTATAAATGATAAAAAAAAGAAATGCAAATGAGTCATTTTACATTTCTGTTCCTTTTAAATTACATTTTTTTGAAATTCGTTAAACAAATTTTAAAATTTGAAATATTCTATTCCAAAAATTTACAAGTTTTACTTACTACAATCTAAATGATGTACAAATCCTTTTACTTCATTTGTTCCTTCTTCAAGTACTAATTCAGTATAAGAAGTGTCTTTGCATTTTTCCAAATCACTTAAATCATAGTCTGTATATCCATCACTTTTTATTTTTTTCAAAGCTTCTATTGATACAGTTGGGTTTGTTAGATATTTATTCATAAATTTAACATAATAATCTTTTGCATATTTTTCCATTGCTATTTCTTGAGGTGACTTTGTTTCTGGCTTTTTCTCCTCTTTTTTCCCACAACCAACCATAAATAAAGATAGGACTGCAACTGATACGATCAAAAACTTCTTCATCTTATTCTTTCCTCCTTATTATCTACATTATAACACAAATTTCGCAATTTAAAAATAGTTTTTTAACAAAGCATTCAATTCTACTGCATATTCCATTGGAAGCTCTTCTCTAAAGCGATCAATAAATCCCATAATTAGTAATTCCTTTGCTTTTTCTTCTGACAATCCTCTGCTCATCAAATAAAATAATTGTTCTTGATCAATTTTAGAAACACTTGCTTCATGTTCTAAAAGAGAAGTCATATTTTCAACAATATTTTTAGGAATTGTATCACTTTTTGAAAATTCATCCAAAATAATAGTGTCACATTTAATTGTACTTTTTGAATATTCAGCTTTCTTTCCAATCTTCACAGTTCCTCTATAGCTTGCGTTTCCGCCTTTTCCAGCGATTGACTTACTAATAATACTACTTGTAGTATGAGGCGCTAAATGTATCATCTTTGCACCAGCATCTTGAATTTGCTCTTCCGTTGCAACTGCAATAGAAATACAATTTCCCTTTGCATAAGGACCAACTAAAATACAAGCTGGATATTTCATATTAATTTTAGAACCAATATTTCCATCAATCCATTCCATAAGTCCATTTTCTTCAACAATTGCTCTTTTAGTTACCAAATTATAAATATTATTTGCCCAATTTTGAATGGTTGTATATCTACATTTTGCATTTTTGCCAACATAAATTTCAACAACTGCAGCATGTAAAGAATCTGTTGTATAAGTCGGAGCTGTACAGCCTTCCATATAATGTAATTCACTACCCTCATCTACAACAATAATTGTTCTTTCAAATTGCCCCATATTTTTACTATTAATTCGAAAATAGCTTTGCAAAGGCCTTTCTATTTTCGTATATGGGGGCACATAAATAAAAGTTCCACCACTCCATACAGCTCCATTTAAAGCTGTATATTTATTTTCATCATATTTTACCAAATTGTTAAAATATTTTTTAAATAATTCTGGATACTTTTTTAAAGCTGTATCAGTATCGCAAAAGATTACATTTTTCTCTACCAATTCTTCTAGCATATGATGATATACAACTTCACTTTCATATTGTGCCCCAATTCCGCCCAAATATTTCTTTTCGGCATCAATTACACCTAGTTTTTCAAAAGTTTCTTTGGCATCTGCTGGTACATCTTTCCACTCATCACTAACTTTGTCACTAATGCGTTTAAAATAATTGATTTCATTAAAATCTAATTTTAATTCAGGTCCAAAAATAGGATTTGAAAAATTTTCAAACATTTCGTATGCTTTGACCCTAAAATCAGTCATCCATTTTGGTTCTTTTTTGAATTTTGAAATTTCTTTTACAAGCGTTTTATTTAAACCTTTTGTCATATTATCACCATATTTCTATTATAAAACAAAATAGAGAGGAAAGCAAAATATTTTATAAAAATATATAATACTTTAGAAAACTTTTATGCACTGCACTCATTTTATCATCGAACAATATAATTTTTTAAATTTGATTATCTTTTAAAGGAAAATTTGCAATTTTACAAAAAACATGTATAATAACCAAATAAATTCATAAGGGGGATTTATATGGAATTATCAGAAAATTACTTATCATTTGTAATCAATCGCATCCATTCATTAAAACAAAGCTTAGAAAATCAAAAACTTTCTAAATTAGAACAAGAATTGATAGAAGGGAAAATTGCATATTTAAAAAGACTAACAGATTTACCTTTACTTATGGCAATTATAAACATGTCAAGTCAAGAGTTAGATGAAATTGTGGCTAAATATGGAAACCATAGTGGAGATCCTAAAAAATTTCTAATTGGGCTATTCGAATTGGAACAATTAGATGCATTAATAAGACAACCAAAACATGTAACACTAGAATACATAAAAGAAGCAATTATAACTGACTTTAATACTATGACAACATTAATAGAACTTCAAAATAGAAACTTTGAATATGAAAGAAAAAAACAAGCTTTATATGGAATTGGATTAGATGGTTCTATTTCTTACTTACAATTATCTCATGATGAAAGAATATTACATCAACATGAAGAACACATTGAAAGCGCTATTTTAGATTCTTCACAAAATTTCGATTTAGAAACATTAAAAGAACTTCATAGTTATCAAACAAATAGAAAAAAACCATTATCTATTGACTTTATATTAAGACATCAAGAAAAAGTAGAACAAAATCCAAAATTAAGAAAACTTGCTAAAAAGTTGACTAAAAAAGGTATTTTAGGAAAAATTGACAAATTTTTACCATTTAGAAAAAAAAGGGAACGACAATATTTAAATGCTGTTTTAGAAAACTATCAAAATAGTAACTCACTTTCTGCACTAGGAATTACAAATCAAGACATTACTAGTATGAATGAGCATCAAATAAGATCACTTATTAAAAGAATCAAAAAACAAACAACTTATCATAGAAACAAAATAAATGAAGCTCAAATTAAAATTAAAGAATCAAAAACACATATCTTTCAGAAAATCAAAGAATATGAAGCACTTCAAGAGCAAGATAAGAAGAGATTTATGGAATTACTTGCTACTAAAATAAATTATTTACCAAGAATATTTCAAGATCAAATTTGGAATGAACCTAATTTTAAGGAATCACTAATACGCCTTGCATGTTATATGGAAGAAAAATCATTAGTAGAGCAATTAAAATTGCCAGCACAAAGTAAAACTGAAATATTCACCCAACTTTCAGCTGAAAAACCAAAAACATATTGTAAACAAGCTGCTTAAGGAACGACTGATCGTTCTTTTTTTTATTAAAAACAATTTTTGCCAACTTTATTATTTTTATATTCTTAATAAGAATAATCTTTTTATACTTCTAATTAAAGCATAAAAAAAATCACATCTTTTATAAAAGAAGTGATTCTCTCCACTATCTTTTTTTTCCTATAAAAGCTTTTAATAATTGCTTATTTTTATCAGAACCTTGTCTATTAATATCATTATCAAAAGAAATATTTCTTTGTCTAAATGCTGAATATAAACCATCTATTTTCCCATAATGATATTCCCAAGTAAATTCGCCTCTATATATGCTTCTTTTTTGATTGTAAACTCCATATCCTTCTTCATCTACAACGGTATAAAACGTACTTTTCTCTACTCCATCTGTTTTTCTAATAACATCTTTGCAGTCCGCAAATCTTCTAAAATAATCTAAAATTACTCTCTGATCATCCAAAAGTTTATTCCTTTGACAATACTCTCTTAATTCTTCCTCTGTTTCAAAATAAATTCCATTTATCCCATACAATGTCATTTCAGAAATGGGCATTTTTGTTACTGGATTTCTATTAACTGGTTCTCCATCTATTATTCCTATTATTGTTAAATCATTGCTCTTTTCTTTATCTAGTGAAACACTTATTCCATTACTGGATCTTAAACACTGCTCATTTCTATCTGAAATTTTATGATAGATATCATCCTCAAAAGAAATACCTCTTTGTCTAAATACTGAATATAAACCATCTATTTTTCCATAATGATATTCCCAAGTAAATTCGCCTCTATATATGCTTCTTTTTTGATTGTAAACTCCATATCCTTCTTCATCTACAACGGTATAAAACGTACTTTTCTCTACTCCATCTGTTTTTCTAATAACATCTTTGCAGTCCGCAAATCTTCTAAAATAATCTAAAATTACTCTCTGATCATCCAAAAGTTTATTCCTTTGACAATACTCTCTTAATTCTTCCTCTGTTTCAAAATAAATTCCATTTATCCCATACAATGTCATTTCAGAAGTGGGCATTTTTGTTATTGGATTTCTATTAACTGGCTCTCCATCTATCATCCCTATTATTGTCAAATCTTTGCTCTTTTTGGAATTCTTTATTATTTTTCTTTGCAACCATTTAAAAATTTGTTCCAACATGAAACAATCATCTCCTTAATCACCACCATTATATCATATCCATAGATATACTAAAAAAACCGTAACTAAATGGGAACTTTTAGTAACTACTTTTCTTTATAAATAAAAACTTTTTTATAAATTTGCATCATTCTTTTCTAATACTTTTTCCATTCCCCACCATCCGAGTAAAGCACACTTCTTACGATTTGGTTGACGGCTGATATCATCATATACAGTTGCTTGCTCTAACAAACCTTCGTCATATTCTTTTTCATCAATCATATTTCCAAAATTTTCTATGATTTTCTTTGTTTCCTCTACTGTTTTTCCTAACAATGTATCAATCATAATCGAAGTTGAACTTGTACAAATCGCACATGCTTCTCCATCAAAATAAGCATCTACAATTTTGTCATTTTCTATTTTTACCATTAAATGGACTTCGTCAATACAAGATTCATTATTCATATTAACATAAATATACCCATCTTTTTTTACAAGACCCTTATTTTTCGGATTTTGATAATGCTGTAAAATGATTTCACGTTTCATTTTTGAATCCATACTATCACCTAATTTCTTTCACAATTATAATATAATAAAATATAAAATGCAACTGAAATATGTTATAATAAAATTAGGTGATATAGATGTTAGAGAAAATTACAGCAACAACAAATTTCGTAATAGAAAATGCGAATTATGTTTCTATTGATGAAGAGAAGCTTCAGGAATTTGCAAATAAAATTAAAGATACCAAAACAATTCACTGGTTAGCTAGTAATCCGTTTGGATTATTAAATTTATCTAAGGAAGAGCTTTCTTTATTTTTGTTAATTTATGGTTCTATAGATTTTTGCTTTTGGGGAAACCCAAAGTGGACAATTCAAACAGAAATTGGAAACCTAGATGGTGCTTTTGCCCTCCTTTATGCCCTTTTAAAAGAAGCAAAAGAAAATAAGCAATTTTTGACACCAATGTACTTAAAAAATTTAACAGAAGAACAATTTGAGACTATTTTAAAAGGAAATACAAAAATCCCCCTTTTTAAAGAACGATACTATATAATCACATCTATTGGAAAAATTTTAGTAGAAAAAAACATTACTTCTTTTTATCAAGAAATAAATGAAAAAACAACTGATACAGAATTATTCGACTATGTAATTCAAACATTTCCATTTTTAGAAGATACAAGAACCTATAATGGAGAAACTATTTATTTTTATAAATTAGCGCAATTGATGACCTCTGATATTCTTCATTTACGTGCAATGAAGGAAAATATTAAAGTAGATATCTCCCATTTGGTCGGATGTGCTGATTATAAGCTTCCACAAGTCCTACATCAATTTGGAGTTATTTCTTATAAATCAGAACTAGAACAACAATTATTAAATAAACAAGAACTAGAAGAAAATTCAAAAGAGGAAACTGAAATTAGAGCTGCTACAATTGTAGCAATTCATAGATTATCTAAAATAACAGGAATTGATGCAATTGAAATTAATGATATGATTTGGTTACAAGGCCAAGATAAATCTTTGCCATGGATTCCTTACCATTTAACAAAAACTCCTTCTTACTAAGAGAATTATTTCTCTTTTTTTATTTGAATCAGAACCATTTCACTTTTTCCCGCTGTTCTAAATGGAAATCCCCAAGCACCATATCCAGAAGAAACAATACTATGGTAATCATCTTCTTCATGATATCCATACTGCATAGCAAAGTTTAAAGGAAATATTTGCCCTGCATGAGTATGACCAGATAAATGCAAATTCACATTTAAAGAAGAAGCCAATTCCTGATCAGTTGGTTGATGATCAACCAAAATAATTGGATAATCAGATTTAAGATCCTTCAATAATGTTTTTAATTCTATCCTTGGTGTTCCAAGCATTTCTCTTCGTTTATCTTTTCTTCCTACTAAATAAAACTCCCCGTTAATTAAAACTTCTTCATCAGCTAAAACTTGTATCCCATTTTCAAAAAATCCTTCTTCCATTTCATTTGTTAATAAATCATGATTTCCTTCTACATAATAAATCCCATATTTTGTCTTTATTTCACCAAATTTTTGATATGCTTTTTCTTTTAATTTTAAACTCGTCTGTTCATCAAAGATATCACCTGCAAAAATAAATAAATCTGCATCTAAATTATTTGCTTTTTCTACTATTTCATCTAGTATTTTTTCTCCATGAATAGTCCCTAAGTGCAAATCCGAAATCATTGCGATCTTATAATCAGAAGAAACTGGAAGCCTCACTACATATTTTTTCAGTACTGGATGACCTGCATTATAAACTCCATAAATTAAAATAATAAAACTTACTAATAAAATAGGTATTCCTTTATAATATATTTTTTCAAAAAATTTTTCTTTTGAAAATTTCTTACTAATAAACAAAATTCCATCAAATATAACATAAAAAAATATAGAATATCCAATCCAAATAAGAAAACAAGAACGTCTAGTTAAAATAAGAGTTAAAATAAGATAAAGAAATCCCCAATAAACTATTTTTTGCTTTTTATTATTTAAAGGAAATAAAACCATGATCTTTCTTCCAAAATAATAACCTCCTACCAAAAGCATCAATAAAATAGGAAGTATCCAAATTCGATAATCCATAAAAACTCCTCTTTTCTAAAAAATATTATACTCCTTTCAAACAAATTCAGTATGACAATTTTGTAACAAATGGTTTCTTTTTTTCATAATTCATGATAAAATAATCCTTCATGAAAGAAGGAATACCATGAAAACTCCAAACTATCAAATAAAAAGAGAACATGTTTTTATTGGAAGAGTTGTAAAGCCCACTTCTAGAAATCAAATTGTATTAGAACATGGAAAACTTTCTATTTACCAGTTTACTCCATATAGAAGTATTTTATTTACTTTAAATGAAAAAAAACTTGCAGATGATTTACTCTATAGTTCTCCTGAATATCCTGTCTTAGATTTTTCTTCTAATGATAGTTGCTTTAATGCTGAAATAGTTATACAGGAAACATATAATTTAGAACCATTACTTACTTTTTTTCAATTCCCAAATACTCTTACTTTGCAGCAAATCATAATGTTAAGAAAACATTTTTTTGATGGTACTTGGGGATTTCGTAACTGTCACCTATTTGGTTATAGGGAAGTATTACCAGAAGATTGGGAATATGTTCAAAATGGACAATATGTCACGAATCCAGAAGATCTAAAAATTCTTCATCAAAAAGAACGATCACTTCAAAGAAAAGGACATCGAGTATTTGAAGAAACGAATGATGCTACTTTACCAACTGATATGATGTTCTTATTTAATGAACTTGGAGATCACTCTGTACTAGATGTATTACAAGGATTTGAAAAACGTAGAAATGCATTCATACCTCATGAGGAAGAAGGACAAATTAAAAAATTACATTTATAAAAAGAAAGACAATAAATTTGCCTTTCTTTTCTTATAATTCAAATTGAGAATTATAGAGTTCTGCATAAAAACCATTCTTCTCCATTAAGGCTTCATGATTTCCTTGCTCTATAATATTTCCATCCTTCATTACCAAAATTAAATCTGCATTTCGAATCGTAGATAATCTATGCGCAATGATAAAAGATGTTTTCCCTTCTGTTAATTTATCCATCGCCTTCTGCACCAATTCTTCTGTTCTAGTATCAACATTGCTTGTTGCTTCATCTAAAATTAAGAATGGAGCATCTTCTACCATACCACGAGCTATTGTAAGTAACTGTCTTTGTCCAGCTGAAACATTATCGTTTTCTGACAAATCCGCATTATATCCATTCGGTAATGTTTTAATAAAATGATCTAAACCGACTGTTTTACAAACCTCTTCTACTTTTTTATCACTAACATTTTTTCTATTATAAGCAATATTCTCTTTTACAGTACCACCGAATACCCAAGTATCTTGTAACACCATTGTAAATAATTCATGAACATTTTCTCTAGAAAGGTCATTAATGGAAACATCATCTATTTTGATATCTCCCTCAGTTACTTCATAAAATTTCATGAGTAAGTTTACCATAGTCGTTTTTCCTGCACCAGTAGGTCCCACGATTGCTATTTTTTGCCCTGGAAGTGCTACTGCACTAAAATCTTTAATGGTTGGTTCTTCATTACCATCATACTTAAATATAACGTGATCAAATTCTATTTTTCCTTTTACTTTACTCTTATCAAGCTGCTTTTCTATTTGACTTTCATCATTCATTTCTTCTTCATCTACAAATTCAAATACACGTTCGCTTGCCGCTGCTGTCGATTGTAAAGATGTCATTGCTTGAGCAATTTGAGCAAGTGGTGACGTAAACAAACGAACATAAGAAATGAAAGCTACAATTACACCAAAACTAATATGTCCATTCATTGTAAGAAGTGCTCCTACAATACAAACAGCGACATATCCAAAGTTTCCTACAAAACTCATCATTGGCATCATTAAACCAGATAAAAATTGACTTTTTCTGTTTGCATCATATACGTTTTTGTTGTATAAATCAAACTTTTTATCTGATTCTTTCTTTCCATTATAAGCTTTCACAACATTGAGTCCAGAATAAACTTCCTCAATATGTCCATTTAAATTTCCAAGTTCTTCTTGTCTTGCAACAAAATATTTTTGAGATTTAGATAATACTGCAAACATAAATATAAAACCAACTAAACTAGATACAATAGCAGTAATTGCCATGACCCAGTTCGTCACAAACATCATGATAATGGTTCCAAAAAATAAAGTTATCGAGCTTACCAATGTAGACAAAGATTGATTCATTGATTGAGCAATTGTATCAACATCATTGGTAACACGAGATAATATATCCCCTGTTGCATGAGAATCAAAATATTTTAATGGCAATTTATTAATCTTTGTTGAAATTTTGCCTCTTAATTTACGAGCAAATTTATTCGCTACATCTGTCATTGCAATAGATTCAAAATAAGTAAATATTGCACTCAAAACATATAAACCAATCAAGAAATAAACAATCTTTTTAATGGTTTCAATATCCATAACAGGAGCAATCACAGACTGAATACTTTTTGGAATTGTATCAAAGCTTTGATATAACTCTTCTGGCACAATATTTTCACTATCTAATGTATTTATAAAACTAATATAATCTGCTTGATCTTTTTCACTAATTGTAACTCCATCTATTGTAAATTTATCAAATAGTATTGTTACAATACTATCAGGAATTATAAACGCTTTTTTTTCTTCTAAAGCTAAAATCATTTGCAATAATTGCTGTTTATCACTCGATGTAATCATAATCCCTGTATCAGAAGCATTCTCTTTATACAAAGAATCTGGCAAAATAACATTCAATATAGTACTAGATAAATTTGACAATTCTTTTAATTGCTCATGAGAATCTAATGTTTCAAGTTTTCCTAGTAAAGCTTGAAATTCTTCTTTTTCTTCTTCTGATATATCATTAGACATCATCACTTTTCCAATCGCTTCTGGACTCATATCTAACGATAACATTTTTGGCATCATACTATTTAGCTTTTCTTCTTTTAAGTTAGACATTGTCTTTTCTGCTACCAATTCCATGTTTTTCTTATTTACAATCAAACCATTCTGGATTTCGTTTATTAAATTTTTTAAATGATCAGGAGCTAAAATAGAAAGGATCGCTCCCAAAGCTGCCAAAACAAGAGAAATTGTAATTAAAGTTTGAAAGCCTTTTAATTCTTTTAATAAGCGCATAATGGCACTCTTAAAATTTTTAGCTTTTTCAGTGCTCATTGCTGGTCCTGGACCCATTGGTCTTTTTTTAGGAGTTTTTTCATTATGCATTTTTTAATTCCTCCTCCCCAAGTTGTGATAAAGCAATTTGCTTATATACGTCACAAGTTTCAAGTAGTTCTTTATGAGTCCCCATTCCGACACATTCTCCATTATCTAATACAATAATTTTATCAGCATTCATAATAGTCCCAATTCTTTGAGCTACTATTAAACTAGTTGCATTTTTTGTATATTTTTTTAGTTCACTTCTTAATACTGCATCTGTTTTATAATCAAGAGCTGAAAAGGAATCATCAAAAATATAAATTTCTGGATCTCTAGCAATTGCTCTTGCGATGGCTAGTCTTTGTTTTTGCCCCCCAGACACATTTGTTCCACCTTGTGCAATATGCGTCTCATACCCATGATCCATTTTTTCTACAAATTCAGTTGCTTGAGCAACTTTAATAGCTTCTTTTACTTTCTCTTCTGTCGTATCTTTTCCATTATCTCCATAGGAAACATTAGAAAAAACGGTTCCATTAAACATTACTGCCTTTTGTGGAACATAGCCTAACTTATTATGTAAGGTTTCGCCTTTATATTCTTTCACATTAATTCCATCTACTAATACTTCCCCATCCGTTGCATCATAAAATCGTGGAACAAGATTGATTAGTGTCGATTTCCCACTTCCTGTTGATCCAATAAAAGCTATGGTATCTCCCTTTTCGGCTTTAAATGATATATTCCTTAAAAGATACTCTTCTGCATCTGGATATTTGAATGAAACATTTCTAAATTCTACAGTTCCAATTTCTTCTGTTTTTCCATCAAAATTTCCATCTTTAATACTAATATCTGTATCTAAAACTTCATTAATTCGTTTTGCTGAAACTTGTGCTCTTGGCAACATCATAAATATCATAGCAAGCATCAGAAATGACATAATGACTTGCATTGCATAAGAAGAAAATACTACCATATCCCCAAATAAAGTAAGTTTATTTGCCATTAAACTATCTTTGATTAAATATGCTCCAACAAAATAAATAGCAAGTGCAAGCCCATACATTACCATATACATAATTGGACTCATAATAGCAAATGCCTTTTGATTAAACAATTGTTGATTTGTCAATTTATTATTTACTTCTTGAAATTTTTTCTCCTGATATTCTTCTGCATTAAATGCTCTTACAACACGAATACCAGTTAAATTCTCTCTGGTTACTCCATTTAACTTATCTGTCAATTTTTGAACAATTTTAAATCTTGGCATAACAATTATAACCAAACAGGCAATAACACCTAAAAGGACCACGACTGCAACTGCCGTAATTGCACTCCATTGCCAACTTTTATTTAAAATTTTTGTGACTGCCCATATTGCTGTAATAGGTGCTTTTATCATAAGTTGTAATCCCATACCAACAAGCATTTCTACTTGTGTTATATCATTTGTTGTTCTCGTAATTAAACTACTTGTAGAAAACTGTTTTACCTCATGAGTAGATAAACTTTCCACTTTATTAAATAATTGTTTTCTAGTTCTTTTAGAAAATGTTGCTGAAATATTTGCAATCAAATAACCTACAAAAATAGCAGCTACAAGACTTCCAAATGCACATAATAACATATAGCCACCATTTAAAAGTATGTCATTCATTTTACTTCCTTCCAGTTGAACAAGTCTTGTTATTTCTGACATATAATCAGGCATTTTTAATTCTAACCAAACTTGTGCGAAAATTAACACAAAAGAAATAAATGCAATTATCCATTCTCTTTTTGTAATGTTCTTTAATAGTTTTATCATGTTTCTTTCCTTTCTTTATATGATTTTTTTAATCTTGGTTCCCTAACTTTTATTTAACATCAATGTTTTGTTGCATTTTTTCTAATACTTCACAAAATACTTTTAAATCTTCTGTTTTAATATTAGCAGTTATCCTTTTTTCTAATTGTTCTAAGTATTGATCGGCGCCTTTATATAACTTATTTGCTTCCTCGGTCAAAATGATTTTTTTTACCCGTGCATCTTTCTTAGAATCTACTCTTTTAACAAAGCCATTCTTCTCTAACGTTTTTAAAATTCCAGAAATCGTAGAACGTCTAAGTTTTAAGACTCCTTCTAAATCTTTTTGATAAATTTCTTTTCCTTCATTTCTAATCAAATATCCAATGACAGACGCTTGTACTTGTGATGGAGGAGATATAATATTATGTTTTTTCATATCACGACAAATGTTTCTTACAATTAAATTTTGCAATAATTTAATTTGAAATAATATTGAATATTTCATAGTATCCCCTCCGTTTGTTAGGCAACTTACAACATTATATGTTTTTGCCCAATTCTTGTCAATAAAGTTTTTATATTTTTCACAATCTCCCATAATTAACTTTTTAATTACTAAAATTGTAAGAAAAAGAGACTTAGGAAAGATTTCCTAAGTCTCTATATTTTTCTATACAGGCAACTGAGAAAAAGAAGAATACTTTTTTTCGAAAACTTTGAATCGTTCTATTGATTCTCCTGCCAATTCATTTTGAACACATAATTCGTGAACAATATCTTTGATAATATGAATATGTGTTTTGCTTAAATTTCTATTTTGCAATACATATTCAATAATGGCAATCGTTTCTTCTGTATAACGCTTTCGAAATTCTTCACTACAAATAGATAAATCAGATATATTGTCTAATCGATCACACAATTTGATAACTAGAGCCCAACTACTCATATTCTTCATTTTAATCTCTAAATATCTTGTTTTTCCAATTTCTGCCTTCATGTCTTTATCTGTCGTTAATTCTAAAACAATACTAGCAACCGTTGAACCAAAAAGAGTCGCCAAATCTTCATACGTCGCATTTGTATCCTCTATGGTATCATGTAAATAAGCAGCCATTTTTAAAATATTTAAATCTTTTGAATTCTTATATTTTTCTACATTGTGAGCCACTCTGATTGGATGGCTAATATAAGGCTCTCCATTTGTTCGATATTGTCCTTCATGCATTCTGGTTGCAAACTTTAAAGCTTCTTCTACTGGGTCTAAATGATATGCTCTAAACTCAAAAAGCTGAAATTCTAAGTCTAAATCATAAGAGTATACCTCTTCTACAGATATCATACTATGAGAAGTAACTGATGATATTACCTGTTTCACCAGTTCTTCTTTTCTCACATATTTTGAAAAATAAGAATAATCAAAATGATCAAGACAAATAAGTGCATGAGAATGAAGATTTGGATTTCCTCTCATCACCATTTCCTTAATCCTTTCTCTTGAAATAGAACTCATATTATCACCTCTTATTTGCATTATAATGCATTTTCTGATATAATGAAAATACAAATAAATTATCTTCGCGATAACAGGAGGTTATGATGAATTTAGAATTATATAAAATATTTTTAGTTGTTGCAGAAACTGGAAATATCACCAAAGCTAGTGAAAAATTAAATATTTCTCAACCAGCTGTAACAAAGCATATTAAAAACTTAGAAGGAAGTTTAGGAAATCCTCTTTTTGTTAGAACAAAAAAAGGAGTCGTTTTAAATGAATATGGAAAAACAATATTTTTAAAAATAAAACAAGCTTTGACTCTGATAGAAGAAGCTGAACAAGAAATTGGTGCTTATAAAAACTTTAATAAAGGAACCATTAAAATTGGGATTAGTACTACCCTAACAAGAAGATATCTACTTCCTTTTTTAGAACAATTTCATAAAGAATATCCAAATATTATTATTGATATTTACACTGATCCTACCAAAGAATTAATCAAAAAATTAAAAAATGGTATGATAGATTTTATCATTGGAAAATTTCCAAGTACAAAAGATTTGGATCTAGAATATAAAAAATTAGGGAGAACCAAATACATTTTTGCTTATAATCCTAAATACTATAAAGTAAATAAAACAATATCAATTTCTGATATCAGCAATTATCCATTAATTTTACAAGAAGAACCTTCTAATTCTAGAGATAGCATCAATCGTTTCTTAAAAGAAAATCATATTCATATAGAGCCTAAAATGAATATTGCAAGCTCTAACCTACTAATTGATTTTATTTCTATGGGGTATGGAGTTGGTTATGTTACAAAATTGTATATTGAAAAAGAGCTAAAAAATAACACTTTAAAAGAATTAAAGGTAACTCCTAATACAGAACTTATTTCTTACGGAATTATGTCATTAAAAAATAACATTATGACTTCGCATACTAAAAAATTTATTCAATTTTTAATTCAAAGCAATCAATAACATAATATAATGTGTTATAATCTGAAATGAGGTGTATTATGAAATTATTACTAGCTACTAAAAACAAAGCAAAAATAAAACATTATGGAAAATTTTTACAGGAACATGGAATAGAACTATTATATTTAAATGATATTAGCACTGATATTGAAGTAGACGAAACTGGAAATACTCCAATTCAAAACGCGGTACAAAAAGCATCATCCTATTTTAAAATAACAGGCATTCCAACCTTGGCTTTAGATGAAGGACTTTTCTTCGAAGGAGTTCCTTCTAACGTGCAGCCTGGAACACATGTTAGAAGATTTCAAGGAAAAAGGTTAAACGATAAAGAAATGATTGAACATTATATTAGTCTTGTAAATCAATACGGAAAAAATGGACTCCTTCCTGGATATTTCTTATATGGATGCGCTATTGCAAATGGAGAAATTTATACACATCAATACCGTTCTAATCGATTATTTACGAATAGTCAAAGTAAAATAGTTGAAGAAGGTTATCCATTAGATTCTATCCAAATAATTGAATCGATAAAGAAATTTAAATCTGAATTAACAAAAGATGAAGAAGAGACAATTTTAAAAGAAGAGCAACAAGAATTATTAACTTTCGTCTCTAATTTCATATCGAGGAAGGAAAAACAATTATGACAATTGCTGATTTAAATAAAAAATATGATAAGCTTCAAAAAAAGTATGGAGCCAAAGAACTAGATTCTATTTATAATGGTGGATGTGAAGAAAATCCAGACATCTGCTTCGTATTCATGAATCCAACAGGAAGAAATATTGCTTCCTCTAAAAATTGGAAAGGAATTAAATCTCCTTGGATTGGCACAAAAAACGTATGGGATCTATTTGAAGCTCTCGATTTGATTAGTCCAAATACCTATCAAAAGATTAGATCATTAAAGGGAAGCGAATGGACAGAAGAATTTGCACTCAAAGTTTATGAGGATGTGAAAAAACATAAATTCTTTATTACCAATCTTGGAAAATGTACACAAATCGATGCTAGACCACTACCTGATTCTGTTTATAAAGAATACCTTTCTTTACTAAAAAAAGAAATTGAAATCATTCATCCAAAGGTCATTATTCTATTTGGAAATCAAGTAAGTTCTATTATCCTTGATCAAAAAATCTCTGTTTCACAAGTAAGAAAACAATGTTTTATAAAAAAAATAGGAAAAGCTTCCTATAAATTCTATTCTGTCTATTATCCAATAGGAAATGGTAGATTCAACATTGATAAATCAATTGAAGATATCAAATGGATTATTGAAAAAGAAATAAAGCAAAAAGAAACTGTTTAATTTATCATAAAAACTTCTTCGCAAATACATTTCTTTCCTTTTTCTACTTCGATATTTGGAACAACATGATTTCTAGCACCAATATTTTTAAGTATAATTTCTACGTTATTTAAAGCCAATCTATAAATTTCTTCAATATCACAAATTGTGATATTTTTTCTTTTTATTGTTTCACTAATAAAAGTTGCAAAAAATATATCTCCACAACCATTTGTTTCTAATTCTTCTAAAGGTTTCGTTTTAAAATCCAATACCTGATTTTGAAATACAATCGTTACTCCTCTATTCCCCTTTGTAATCAAAAGCATATAAATGTTACATTTCTTTAAAAATTCTTCCAATCCCATTTCTATCCTTTTTAATAAAAATAATAAAGCAGTTTCTTTCATGGAAACAATATAATAACTTCGAAAAATAAATTCTTCGATTTCCTCTTTTTTTAAATATATCATTTTTTTTACATACCCTAAATCTAAGCAAATTCTATTAGAAATATTTTTCAAAACAACATAATCTTGAATTAAAACAATATCATCACTTTGTAAATAAGATTGTATATTTCTTTTCAGTAAATAGTTTTTGGTTTTTCTTTTACAATATAGACATATAGAAGTTGTTTTTGTAGAATCAATATAAAACTTTTTCGTTTCATAATTCTTTTGTTCTAAAGAACTAACATCTACACCTGCTTTTTTTAATGATAAAATCCCAATATTAGAGATTGGATCAATTCCATAATATCCAATCAATTTTGTTTTGATTTTCATAACTGATAAATTGCACAAAATATTAGAAACAGTTCCTCCACCATTCATATAAATCTTGTCATCAAAAAATAATAGTCTAAAATGACATTCCCAATCCCAACTATTTTCATAGAAAAGTCCCTCTAAAGTGATAAATAGTTGGAACAATTTTGTTATACTTCACTTTTACAAATTCTTGATTTAATTGTTCTAATAAATAAAGACCTTTTAATGTAAGTTCATAGTCTGCTTCTATATTAAGTTTAAAACTTTCTAGTAATACAAAGTTAGATGTAATTTTAGGGAGTTCTTCTATTAATAATTGATCTAATTCACTTTTGGTTGCCTTTAAATAAATAACAAGTGATAATCCATTTATTGAATTGCTTCTACCATGACAAAGACTATATTTGGTGTGAAGAGTAACTGGAGCAATTCCTGCTTCTATTAATGAAGATTCTAAAAAGTAAGCTGCTGTCTTAGATAATTCATCATAGATAATATGAATATTTTGATAAGCTTGAATTTTATAAATTTCTTTTTCAGGAAATTTGATTTTCATAGAATTATGATAATAACACAATAAAATACTAAGCGGCATAATCGTGTTTTCTATGGAAACAAAACTTTTCTTACCATTTATAATCTGATATTGCAGTAATGTTTCTTTTGTTATTCGACTTTTTCTTGTTGTCAACAGATATTTATTTTGAGTTGCTGTTAATAATGCTTTTACTCCATAGTTTCTGCCACTATGACTTACAATAAAAAGATTTTTATAATTTTCTAAGTCATGCATAAAATATTCTTCTACTGTTATATTTTTCACTACAATTTTGTTTTTATATTCTAGTATTTTTTCTAAAAAAATACTGACAACATGACTTCCTCCTACTCCACAAATTAAAGTTGGATCTTTTAATTTTTCTAATTGTGAAAAAATATTCTCTAAATCAGAGGCATTTAATGAATTTACAACATTTTCTTCTAATTTTTCTATAATTTTTCCTAACATAAAACCACATCCTTCATTTTTATTTTAAAATAAGATGTGGTAATATTTCGTCATATTAATAATTTTCTTTCAAAAGTAGAGCCTTTTGAATTCGCTTTAACTCAAAATGTCTTAAGTCTTTTTTCTTTTCACAAAAAGCAGCTACTCCAAATCCATCTTTTAAATAAAAAAGTTCTAATGGTTGTATAGTTCTTAGATTAAGACCTTTCTCTAAAGAATCATATTCTATCTCTACTTTTCTTTTTTCTTTGATCGCTCTTGATAAAATATTATAAATATTCATATCTTGTTTTGTAGTTGGTTCTGATCTATTTTCTAAAATCATCTTTATTTTGTCTAATAATATTTCTAAATATTGAGAAGTAGGATTTTCTCTTTTTAAATTTTCAACTGCTTCTAAATCATATTCATTAAAAGTAGAGGAAACCAAAATGTTATTTTTCTTTAAAACATAGCCCCCATAAGGTCCATAAATTGTTTCAATTATAAAA
Source organism: uncultured Mycoplasmatota bacterium (assembly GCA_947643405.1). Classification (GTDB taxonomy): domain Bacteria; phylum Bacillota_I; class Bacilli_A; order RF39; family UBA660; genus MGBC102946. The sequence continues at coordinate 22,042 of CANRVY010000024.1, forward strand.
CCAGCTTTCTCTAATTCTTCTTTATAACTTCGTATCATTCTTGGTGTCACTTCTATTTTTTCACTAAGCTCATTGATAGAATATTTACGCCCATTTTGAAGATAAGATAATAACAATAATGTATTTGATAATTTACTCATAATTATATAGCTCTTTTATTATTTTAAAGATTATCCTCTATCATTTTTACTAAAAAAGCTAACCCTAGTTCTTTTATAATATGAATGGCTTCTTTACTTAATGCTTTTAATCCTTTGAAAAATTTATCAGAATTTTTTTGCTTACAAGCTTCTATAAGCTGATCAATGTCACAATTAGTAGCATCTTTTAAAATATAAAGCTCCTCTAACAAAACCTGATAATTGATATGATTAATAGTATTATTATTGTTATTTCCAATTGAAATTATGCCATTATTTACAAAGTTTTCCATTATAATTTCACCTCATTTTTATTGTTACTCCCATAACTTATATTTCCATGATTAACTAAACAGTTATCCAGATTTATTACAATTCGTTCATTAATCGTATTCTCTATCGCTTCTTGTAACCTATCTCGTACACGACAAATAAAATCTTTCCTTGTTGAAGCAATAATGGTTCGATTTCCTGCTGTTGTAATTACTAAGCCATAAAATAATTTACAATGCTGATATAAATTAAAAACAACAAGTAAAAAAATAGAATAACAGTATAAATCTCCTATCAAGCTTATCCAAGAATTACCATGATATATAATACTAAGAACAATGAGTATAAATAATCCCTTCAACCATAACTTCATTCCTTTAAATAATGGATAACGATCTAATTTCGTAATTTCTAAACTATCTATTTTAGTAATATAGATATCTCTATTTTCAATTTTCAGTATTTGCTTATCAATTGTTAAAATTCCTTTATAAATGATATGTTCAGACATAATTTCATCCACTCACTTTTCCATATTATACCATGTTGTAAATAAGTTCACAACCTAAGAATAAAAGTCAATAAAATAAAAATATACTCAAGTCTCTCATTCTAATATGTACATTATATAAAACAAGAAACTAAAATATCATAAAATAGTTTGAATAAAAATAACAATTGAGTTTTAAATTAGATTTTATATTAACTTAATACAAATCTATGATCATATAAAAACTAATCACATACAAGTTTCAATTATTTTTATTTATAGAAAAAGAAACAAATCGTTTCTTTTTTGCTTATAAAATAAAATTTCATAAGGATTTTCATTTATAAGAATTGAATAATATATTAGGAGGAAAAATTTATGACACCATTCAATAAAAATATAACAGGTTATAAAAATGAAAATGAATTTGTAAATTATTTAAATGGCAAAAAAATATCTGAAATAGATCCTATGTTTGTAGAATTTCTAGAAACATTGTTTGGGAAATTAAATGGCAATAATGTAATACATGCTTGGAACAATTATCAAAAACAAAAAGCTGATATCTACATTGAAATCAAAAATAAAAGAAAAGCAATTAGTATCAAAAAAGGAATTAAGAATTCTGTTCATGCAGAACATATAAAAAAATTTGTTCAATTTTTAAAAGAAAATAATTTTAGTGATGTACTGATTAATCAATTTTTAAAATATCACTATGGTGATGGGACTGCTGATGGTTGTGGAAATAAAAGAATTTCTAGTGCTGAATATAAAATTGAATATCAAGCAGAAATTGATTGCATCAATCAAAAACTCAACAATGATGATTGTTTTATAAAAAAAGCAGTTAACAAATTTATTTTAAAAGGAAATACCAATATTGAATCTATTGACTGTATTATCTATGGAATAGTTGAGGATTTTATTTGGATTACAAAAGACGAAATTATAAATTTTCTCCTATCGAAAAAGGATGAATATTCTACAGGAATACATATTAGTCATTTAACAATACAACCAATGAATCGTTGTTTAAATAAAAATCCACGATATGAAAAAAATAGGCATTATATTCAAGCAAAATGGTATAACATTTCAGATGACATTATAGAAGTTATGATTAATAGAAATAATTCAATGGGGGAACCCTACCCTAGCTACGTAAAGAAATAATAAAAAAGAACCATTTACAGTTCTTTTTATTTCAATATGGAGCGAATGGTTAAGTTATTTCAAACTTTTTCGCTAAATTAGGAATTAATACTCATTTGTATCAATTTCTAATAATATTTTAACAAATAATAGAAAAAGTAGCAATACGACTTCGCAACTTTATCAAATATTTATCTTTTTTTTACCAATGTGTATCTACTTTTGTCAAACATTTGCCATGGTGCAAAATTATTTCCCTCAGTATGACCTGAAATAGCAAAATTAGTAAATCCATAACTTGTTAAAATATCTTCATTTTTCTCTAATTGTTTAAGAAGATTTTTAATGATGCTTAACCAAATAAAGTCAGGTATTGCTTGATAATCTTCAGGAATATATTTAGAGAATACTTCTGGATTTAATCCTATTGACTTTAAGAACTTTATTCTTTCCAGTCTAGTCATTTGATAATCTTCATTATTAATTTGAAATGTCTGATATTCTTTAAAATTACCAATACTGATTCTTCTTAAATCATACCATGGTATAAAATATCTTTCGTGGGTACAAATACTTTTTGATACTTCTCTTCCATCAAAACCTTTTGAAACAGCATCTATTATAACATCTTGGCCTAAATCAACTCCAACTGATATACCTGCCCATCTCTCATATCTCTCAGATGGTTCACTAGTTATATTAAATAAAACTAATACTCCTAATGGATCCTTTTCTTTTACCTTTACTAAGGTATCATAAAAGCAATTACTTTTTCCTGAATTTTCTATACCTAAAATAGGAGTCCTACCTTTTAAAGTATCAACTCTGTTCTGATTAAAAACATTTAAATAATCTTTATTAGTTAGGTAATCTTTTTCACTTTCTACTATTGTTAAATCCCTAACTGGACTCAATTGTGGAAAAAAATATAATAAATTCAACATATCACTTGTTCTATAATAATCCATCATTTTTTGCTTGTCATTTATATTGTTCATATTTAGCATAAGTGTTCATCTCCTCGTAATAGATATAAGTTTTTAATTATCTTTAGGTGCTAATTTTTTTACTTTTGGTGTTGGATCTTCTTTAGATGATGGTAGTCTTAAAGGTATGCTATTTCCAATTGATAAAATATTATTAACATTATTTATTTTTTTAAAATCTATTTTCCCAGTTTCATCAAATGTAGCAGTTATTCCTAAAGGTCCAATTTCTCCTGTAATTGTATTTAGAAATTCACTATCTTGATTATAGACTATTTGAATAAAGTTTCCCATAGGATAACATTTATGTTGGACAGAATCTAGAATTACTTCACCATTTGCTTTTTGGATAATTGTTCTCCATCTAGATTGACCAAAATCTCCAACAAAATGTTTATTAATACAGATATAATCGTTAATGATAAAATAACCAAATTCTTCATGACAGTAACTCATATTAAATCTTTTATAATCAAAATCAGGAATTACAATATTCAAGTTTTCATCAAAAAAATCCATTTTTTGAGTTGAAAGGTTTACACCATAACCAAAAGGTAATGAAAGATGGAAATGGATATAATCATAATCAACATCTCTTATACTGCCATTTTCAGTATTTAATAATTGTTTATGCTCATTTTCTCCATCTATTGTTCTAATAACAAACATACATTCCTTATTACTTTCAACGCTTTCATAGTCATTAGCAGATACTCTTATAATTGAATCAAAATTTGCATTATAAAAGTGATAATCTGTTATTTTTGAATCAATACTATCTTGACCTATATATGTTGTTGGCACCCAGTATGGATAACCCTCAATACGAAGATGGGAGATTGATTTTCCTGTATTTAAGTTAATAAATAAATGCTTATTTACTTGTTTTCCCTCAATGGTGTGTGGTAAACAAAGTTTTAATGTATCTGAAACTATTTCATAATCAATAACTTCATTTAATTCATCTACAATAAATTCATTCACTAATTCAAGATTAGGAGTATATATTTTTATAACTCCTTTTTCCATTAGAATTAAATTTCCATTATGAAATTCGGGTTTTGCAATAATTTCCTCATTTTTTTCAATAGTTTTCATATCTAATGTTGAATCTTCATTAATTTTTACAACACACAATTGATTTTTTTTTGAAATAATTAAATGATTATTGTTTAATTCTATCCAACCATCAATATCTTTCAAAAGAATTTTACCATCAGCATTTATTACACATCTTTTATAATCGTAAAAGTTTGTATCTGCATTATGTTGTTCTCTAAACACATATAAATTATTTCCTAATGAATTTTCAAATTCGTAATCCTCTGGTGCTGGTAAATATTTTTTTGTTTCAATATCATAGATAGTATTGTTTCCACCACCAATTTTCATAATGATATGTAATGTTCTGTCATCTTGTTTACTTATATGATAGGCCTTTTCATCTTCAAATAATACTTCCATAGTCTTTAAATCTACAACACATAGAGAATAACCTTTTGTCATTACTGCACAAAATTTATCTTCCATATTAAACATACTTGATAAATGGCTATAGTCAGAAACATCATATAAATCATTACCATTTGTTAATATTTTTTGCCCATTATCTAATATTATAAATAAATAATCATCCACTTTATCTATATCAATGATTTTTATATGTTTAAGTCCTAACTCGTTGTTTTCACTAAAAATTAATTCATTATTAGTCATAAGTATCACCAACTTTCAATTGAAATATATTATACACATAATATTTAAAAATCACAATGATTATGCCTAAATTTCTAGGTCATTTTCGTCTTTTTTTCTAGTATTATTTTGTATTATATCTACCTCATTAGCATCAAGTATTTCCTCCTCATATAATTCATCTATGAGGTCATCATATTTATTGCTAGAGAAGAATTTATCTTGTAAGAATTTAATAAATTTATTCCATAATTCCTTAAAATAATTTAATGATTCTTGTAATTTAGATACTTTATATTCTAACTCATCAATAGTGGATTGTCAACATTTTTTTAGACAATTTTTATAAGGACAGTTGTAAACGATATT
>CANRVY010000025.1 GCA_947643405.1 uncultured Mycoplasmatota bacterium
TTGACTCCCGCAGGATTTTAAGTCCTGTGCGTCTACCAATTTCGCCACTCAGGCATTTCATTTAAGAACATTAATATTATATCATAAATTCTTTCTTTTTCAATAGTTTTTTTTTAATTTGTCAAAAATATTATGATTTTTTCTGATTATTCCCACTATTTATAACATATAGTAACACAATTCCTAAGGTAACAATAGACAAGCCAATAAATAAAAATGAATTATCACTCCATAATATTATTCCGATTAATAACAATATAAAACTAATTAAACAGCCTTTTTTTATCTTAGTCTTCATGCTACCACTCTTTCATTCCTATTCCTATTATATCATAACATTAACATTTGTACAAAAAATAAAAGAACCCTTGCAATTTAGGTTCTCTTAGACTGAATCGACATTAGACGAATTACTATCTTTTTTAGATAGACCTTTTTATTCTTTACTAAATCCTGTGAATGAAAGCATTAATTCTCCACAAGAATTGGCATTTTGGCTATTTGAGCCATATTCTCCCAATGTAAATATTGTCATAAATGGCACTCCGTTGGCAGTCTCTTTTAAATTCCTATGTATCTCATTTAATTGAGTTTCTACCTTTTTCTTTCGACTGCCACTATGAATCAAGAGGTAAGCTCCTGCTTTATTTTCTAGTCTTTTTTGAACTTGTTCTAACACAGTTTTTGTAGAGTCAACCAGATTTCCTGGTGTTGACTGCATACACATCACCACTGTGTTTAATGCTATATCTTGACTGATATTCATCGAATAATCAGCATTGCCAAATACAGGTTGACGAATTGCTATAAAACCTTCCTCGATATTTTTAATACCTAATGGTTTTAATACAGAATGAAAAGACAAGTTTCTTCCCAATAAATTTTCTGCATTCTCTCCAATCCAATCTGCATATTTTTGAAGTGAAGGAATACCATCTATTTCCACTAAATTCCTAGGACCATTTATTTTGGTAACAACACCATTATTATTGGTTTCCTGGTAAGAACCTGTATATTCTGTAACAATTTTCTTATCGGTATAAATGAAAGCCACTGCTACACCACACTCTACCACGCTAGCATGAGTAAATAATGTGTTGCTCCCTAACTTACTGTAATCTGCAATTCCTCCACCGAATAAAGGTACTTTCCCAACTACATCTTCAATCCCTTTTAAGTATTCCTCTTCATATGGACTACTTGCAATCATATAAATGTAATCAGGTGCACTTCCTTTTCCAGCATCTTCCATCGCTTCCAATGCAAGCGTATGGCCAAGTTGTCGTGCATTGCCACAATGGCTACTGATTGCTAAACCAATTTTCATATTAGGGTCTTCTAATAACATGACTCCAGAGAAACCAGTCGATTCATTCACAATCCCAGATGGAACGATAAGAGCTCCATCTGAATTGCACCCAATAATAGGAATATTTCCTAATACATTATTTACTCCTTCTAACACTTTTCTCTGATCATACTTTATTGAAGTATATAGAAAAGCAATTGTTGGAGTTTTTACTTTCTCTAGAGCCATCTTGGCACTTTCGATTCCCGATTCATAGCTATCTTCTCTTATACTGTATCCAACACTAGATGCAAGCATTTTGGGTTCACCTCTCTTACTTTGATTATAGCATCCTTCCAGAATGACTTTAATATAAAAGTGACAAAATTTTCTAATGTTGACATTATGGTTTACAAAAAGATATAGAACTTTATCTATATCCTTATTTTAATATTATATTACATATTCTACATATTTTCTAAGAATTCTTGTTCGGTCCATATTGTAATTCCAAGTTCTCTTGCCTTGTCAAACTTGCTTCCTGGATTTACACCAACTATAACTACATCAGTTTTAGAACTTACTGTGCTTGATGTTTTGCCTCCCAATAATTCTATTTTTTCTTTGGCTTCTTCTCTTTTTATATTTTCCAAGGTCCCTGTCAATACAAAAGTCTTTCCAACAAATTGAACATTCTCGCGAATTTCCTTTTCCTCATAACACATATTAACACCGATTTTTCGGAGAGTATTAATAAGTTCTTTGTTTTGTGGCTCTTCGAAATAGTTTACAATGCTTTCGGCTATTGTTTCTCCAATATCGTGCACTTCTAGTAATTCTTCATAGCTTGCTGCTTCTAACTGGTCCATTGATTTAAAATAATCAGCTAAAATCTTTCCTGTCTTTTTTCCAACATAACGAATTCCTAATGCAAATAAAAGTCGCTCTAAAGAATTGAATTTACTTTCTTCAATGCTATCTAATAAGTTTTGAATGCTTTTGCTCCCAAATCCTTCTAACTCCATCAACTCTTCTTTATACTGGTATAACGTATAATAATCTGAAATACTTTTTAAATATCCCATATTATAAAAATCTTCTACAATATTATCTCCAAATCCTTCTATATTCATCGCATCTCTGCTGGCATAATGAATTAATCCTTCTATTTTTTTGGCATCACAGTGTGGATTCTTACAATAATACGCTGCTTCTGTTTCCTTTTTTGTAAGAACACTACCACATATTGGACAATTTTTTATCATTTCAAATGGAATTTCATTCCCTGTTCTACGTTCCTCTAATACTCCTACCACTTCTGGAATGACATCTCCTGCTTTTTTAATAGATACTATATCTCCAATACGAATATCCCTCAAAGTAACATATTCTTCATTATGTAGAGTTGTTTTTGAAATTGTAGATCCCGCCAATATTACTGGTTCTAATATTGCATTTGGTGTTACTTGACCTGTTCTCCCTACGCTAAATTTAATATCCCGTAACTTTGTATATACTTCCATGGCTGGAAATTTATATGCTGTTGCCCATCTTGGATACTTTGCTGTGAATCCCAATTTTCTTTGGGTATTTAAATCATCTAATTTAATTACAATGCCATCAATTTCATAAGGTAAATTTTCCCTATTTTTTGTCCACGCCTCAATAAACAACAATAATTCTTCTATTCCATTTACTTTTCTAATATTAGGATTTACAGTAAATCCTAATTTTTTCATGAATTCTAAAGATTCATAATGACTATGCAGTCCATATTGTTCTGCATTTGGTAAATGATAAAGAAAACTTGATAAGTTCCTACTAGCTGCTATTTTCGAATCTAATTGTCTCACGCTACCTGCCGCTGCATTTCTAGGGTTTGCAAATAAATCCATACCATTTCTTTTTCGCTCTTCATTCAGTGAAAGAAAAGAGGCTTTTGGCATGTAAATTTCTCCACGTATTTCGATGTCTATAGGCTCAGGAAGAGATAAAGGAATATTTTTAATCGTTTTTACATTATGAGTAATGTCTTCTCCAGTTACTCCATCTCCTCTTGTTGCTCCACGAACTAATTTTCCTTGTTTATATAATAGAGAGACTGATAGTCCATCAATTTTCAATTCACAAACATATTTTGGATTAGGGATTTCCTTTTTGACTCTTTCATCAAAGGCAATAATTTCACTTTCGTTGAATACATTACTAAGTGATAACATTGGTACTTCATGAATTACTTTATTAAAACCTTCAATTACTTCTCCGCCAACTCGAACCGTTGGAGAATCAGCTCTTTTAAATTCTGGATATTTTTCTTCCAAATTTATTAGTTCTCTTAAATAACTATCATACTCTTGGTCTGTTATTGTAGGTTTATCTAAAGTATGATATTCATAGCTTGCTCGATTTAATAATTCTACTAACTCATCTATATGATCTTGTATCATGATAATCACCATACTCATTATATCATGGGATATTATAGTTCGTAAATTAATAATAAGCAGAGATTAGAAATTTATAGTAGAATATGTTATACTTATTTTAAATATTAATTAGACTAAGTATCTTATAAAATATAAGCGTTAACGCATAGATTTTGCAGTTTTTATATAAAATAAGCATATAGGAGACTATTTCGGTCTAAACCAAAAGGTTACAATTCATTATACGCTACAATAATAATGTCTTATTAGTAAGGTGTGAGGTTTATGCAATTTAAAAGACTTAAAGACCTAAGAGAAGATCATGATTTTACACAAACAGAATTGGCTTCTATGTTAGGGATTTCGCAACGAGGTTATTCTCATTACGAAAAGGGAGATAATGATATTCCTACAGAAATTTTAATTCGTCTTTCACAAATCTATGGAACTTCCACTGATTATATTTTAGGTCTTAGCAATCAAAGAGCTAGAGAACATATGAAATCTGAAAAAGATAAAACTCAACTATAAAAAACAGTCTTTATTTGAATAGACTGTTTTTATTTTATATTTTTAATTTGCTTAAATATTCATGCATTGCTTCTGATAAATCTTTTCTTGCTAACGCAAATTCTACATTTGCTTTTATATAACCAATTTGATTTCCAACATCATAATATTTCCCATCTAGTTTACATGCATAAAAATCCTGTTTTCTCATCAAAGCAAGCAAAGCATCTGTTAATAAATATTCACCATTTGTCATACCTATTTTTTCAAGTTCTTCAAATATTTCTGGCTTTAGAATATATCTTCCTAGAGTACCATGCTTGCTTGGTGCTTCTTCTAGTTTTGGCTTTTCCACCAATCCTTTTACTTTCCCACTTTCAATATCTTCATATTCTATAATTCCCTTTTGTGGGATTAAATAGTCATCTAATTCTTCTGCACATAAGACATTGCAATCATTCTTTTCATATATTTGCATCATTTGTTTTAAACAAGGAATTTCTGATACAACAATATCATCTCCATATAAAATAGCAAAAGGTTCATCCCCAATAAAATTCTTTGCCAATCTAACAGCATGCCCTGTTCCTAATGGTTCTCCTTGTCGGATGTAATAAAATGAAGCTAAGTTTGAAATATTCTTTATCATTTCTAATTGTTCTAATTTATTGCTTTTTTCTAATCTCTTTTCTAATTCAAAACTTCTATCAAAGTGGTCTTCAATATTTTTCTTATATGGACTTGTTATAAATAAAATCTCTTCTATTCCACTCTTTACTGCTTCTTCTACAATATACTCAATTGTTGGCTTATCAACAATTGGAAGCATTTCTTTAGCCAATGCTTTCGTAGCTGGTAAAAATCTTGTTCCCATTCCTGCAACAGGAATAATTGCTTTTCTTACCCTTTTCATATTTGGTTGTCCTTATGAAGTGCTGAATAGCCCAAAAAGAAGAGTCCCAAAGCAATTAGTATAATAACTACCCAAAAAAATGGATTGCTATGGTGTCTAAACACAAATTCGCGGAATGGTTCTATCCATTCTTGTAAAGTATCCAAAATATTTAATATCATAATATCACCTATACCTTTTCTAAACTTTTATGTCCTTTTAAGACCTTTTTTATCCCATGAGGATGAGGAAATGCCACTGTCAATATTTTTGTTTCTATTCCTAATATTACGCCTGTTCCAAATACGCTATGATGAACTTTATCTCCTACTCCATATTCTATACTTTCATCAATTATCATATCTTCCAATTTAGAACATGTAGTACTATCATCTACTACGTCTTGATCTTTCATCAATAAATCCTCATCTATTTCTTCAATAAATCGACTAGGAGGATTGACGCTATCCATACCATATAAAGTTCTTCTTTTGGCGTTTACCAAATAGAGTTCCTTTTTAGCTCTGGTTATTGCAACATAACATAGTCTTCTTTCTTCTTCTATCCCATAACGATCTAATAATGAATTGTTATGTGGAAATAAAGATTCTTCCATCCCAATTAAAAATACATAATTAAACTCTAGTCCTTTGGCACTATGAACAGTCATTAAAGTTACCACATTATTATTTTCTTTATGTTCTTCTATATCTGATACCAGACTGATTTCCATCAAAAATTCTTCTAATGAGACAATTCCATTCCGCTCTTCAAATCCTTTTGTAATCGATTTGAATTCTTCTAAATTTTCTAATCTAACTTCAGCTTCAATACTATCTTCATTAATCAAATCTTGACGCATTCCTGTTTCACTTAGTACGAGCTCTACCAATTCTGTTAAAGAGCAGTTTTCGCTTTTTTCTCTTAATCGCTCTATTAATGTTTTGAATTGCAATTCTTTCCCTGTTTCAATTGCATGATATAGACTCACATGCTCCTTTTCTGCTTTTTCAGTCAATGATTCTAATGTTTTTAATCCAATTCCTCTTTTTGGAACATTGATCACTCGAAGCAAACTAATATCATCATGCTGGTTATATAATAATTTTAAATAGCAAATTAAATCTTTGATTTCTTTTCGGTTATAGAAATAAAAACTGCCAACCACTTTATAAGGAATCCCTTGTCTTAATAAGGCTTCTTCCATATTTCTAGACTGAGCATTGGTTCTATATAAAACTGCAATTTGATTTTCCATTATTCCCTTATCTCTCAACTTTTCAATTTGCTGCATTACATAATAAGCTTCTTCTTTTTCATCAAAACTACGATGATAATGAATTTTTACTCCCTCTTCATTTTGTGTCCATAAGTTTTTTTCTTTTCTATCTTTATTATTTTTTATGACATCATTCGCTGCTTTTAAAATATTTCCTGTAGAACGATAATTTTCTTCTAGCAAAATTACATTCGCTTCCGGATAGTCTTTTTCAAAATTTAAAATGTTCTTGTAATTTGCCCCTCTAAAACTATAAATACTCTGATCATTATCGCCAACAACACAGACATTCTTATATTTTGCACCCATCATTTTTATTAAAATATATTGTGCTTCATTTGTATCCTGGTACTCATCTACAAGAATATATTGAAATCGTTCCTGATATTTTTTTAGCACGTCTGGATAAGTACGAAATAACTCAATTGGTAACATCAACAAATCATCAAAATCAAGAGAATTATTAATTTTTAATTTTTGTTGATACCGATCATATACTTCTAATACTTTTTCTTCAAAATCAGTATTTGCAAATTTCGCATATTCTGCTACTGTCATCAATTCATTTTTTGCGCCACTAATTTTACTTCTAATCGCACGTGGATTATATTCTTTTGGATCTAAATTTAAATCTTTTAATATTTTTTTTATTACAGTAAGTGAATCATCACTATCAATAATAGTAAAATTGTTTTCATAACCCAATTTTTCATAATTTTCTCGCATAATTAATAAACCAAGAGAGTGAAATGTAGATATCTGAATTTGATATGCTATTGGTCCTAATGTATTAAGAACTCTTTCCTTCATCTCTTTTGCAGCTTTATTGGTAAAAGTAATTGCCAAAATATGATAAGGTGCAACTCCTATTTTTTGCACCAGATATGCAACTCGAGTTGTTAATACCTTTGTTTTTCCGCTTCCTGCTCCTGCTAATACCAAAAGTGGTCCTTCTGTTGTTGTTACTGCTTCTTTCTGCTTTTCATTTAAAGTTTCTATATCCATATGCTTTCACCACTATAATCATAACACAAAAATAGTTCTTCACAAAGGATTTCACAAAATTTCTAAAATATTATTAGGCATTCTTAATAACACATAATCCTATTTTAGAATATATTAAAAATGAAAAGAAAGGGGAATTTGTTTGAAAAAATTTGTTTTACCGTTAATCGCACTTTTTATTATTGCAGGATTATGTAGCTTATTTTTCCTAAATAATAAGAAAAATAATCTTACAAAAATAAAAGTTGCAGAAGTTACTCATAGTATTTTTTATGCACCACAATATATAGCTCACTCTTTAGGATATTTTGAAGAAGAAGGATTAGATGTTGAAATACTTCTTGTTCCTGGAGCAGATAAAGTTACTGCTGCAGTATTGTCTGGAGATGTTCAAATTGGATTTTGTGGTAGTGAAGCAACTATTTATGTTTACAATCAAGGAGAAAAAGATTATTTAGTTAATTTTGCTGCTTTAACTAAAAGAGATGGAAGTTTTTTAGTATCAAGAGAAAAATATGACAATTTTACATTAAATGATTTAAAAGGAAAAACCGTTATTGGTGGAAGAAAAGGCGGTATGCCAGAAATGACTTTTGAATGGGCATTAAAGCAAAATGGAATAGACCCTAAAAAAGATTTAGATATTGATACAAGTGTTGCATTTGCTTCTATGGCTGGAACTTTTATAGGTGGAAATGGAGATTTCGTAACTTTATTTGAACCTCAAGCATTACAAATTGAACAGCAAGGATATGGTTATGTTGTTGCCTCTGTAGGGGAACTTGGAGGGGTTGTTCCTTATACTTCATATAATGCAAAAAAAAGTTATATCGATGAACATGAAAAAGAAGTAAAAGGATTTGCCAAAGCAATTCAAAAAGGATTAGACTATGTTCATACTCATAGTGATGAAGAAGTCGCAAAAGCGATTACATCTTATTTTCCAGATACTTCTATGAACGATTTGGTAAAGATTGTAAAACGTTATCGTGAAAATGATTCTTGGTTCCAAACAACTGAAATTGCAGAACAAGATTACAAACATATTGAAGAAATCGTAGAAAGTGCTGGCGAATTATCAAAAAAGGCTCCATACGACAAGCTTGTTACAACTGAGTTTTCTAATTATGAATAATATTTTAGAAATAAAAAATTTAAAGAAAAGTTATCATACAAAAGATTCTGAAATTTTAGCTGTGGAAAACTTTTCTTATTCCTTGTCAGATGGAGATTTTATTGCTATCGTTGGACCTAGTGGCTGTGGAAAATCAACTATTTTATCAATTTTATGTGGATTAGAGAAAAAATCTGATGGAGAAATTATAATTAAGGATAATTATAAAATTGGATATATGCTACAGCAAGATAGTTTATTTCCATTTCGTACCATTTTAAGTAATTGCCTATTGGGATTAGAAATTAATCATGAATTAACGGAGGAAAAAAAACAGAAAGTAATTGAGTTATTATCTACATATGGGCTAAAAGATTTTATTAATAGTTATCCAGATGAATTATCTGGTGGGATGAGACAACGTGTTGCGCTCATTAGAACACTTGCTACAAATCCGGATATTCTGCTTCTTGACGAACCTTTTTCAGCCCTTGATTATCAATCTAGATTAGCTGTTTCTGATGATGTTTATAGAATTATTAAACAAGAAAAAAAAAGTGCTATTATTGTCACGCATGATTTAGCAGAAGCTATTAGTCTTGCTAGTAAAGTAATTGTACTATCAGAACGTCCTAGTAAAATTAAAAAAATATTTGATATTAATTTATCAAATCGTTCTACGCCAATAGAAAATAGAAAAGCCAAAGAGTTTTCAGAATATTATGATGCAATATGGAAGGAAATTGATTTCCATGTTTAGTGAAGAACATCGTCTATTTATCAAAAAGCGAAAGAGAAATCAGTTCTATGTTCGCTTTACTCAAATTTCTATTTTGATATTTTTCTTTATTCTTTGGCAATGTTTAGCTGATTTTCATGTAATTAATACATTCATTTTTTCAAGTCCTAAACAAATGTTTTCCACAATTATTGGTTTACATAAAACTGGTGATTTGTACCAACATATTTGGGTGACTGTATATGAAACTTTAATTAGTTTTGGCTTGGGTACTTTCTTGGGTTTGATTATTGCAACAATCTTGTGGTGGTTCCCATTTGTTTCCAAAGTAACAGACCCATATTTAACTATTTTAAATAGTTTGCCAAAAGTTGCACTTGGACCAATTATCATCATTTGGTGTGGTGCTGGTATTCGTTCTATTATCTTTATGGCTCTTTTAATTTCTCTTATTATAACAATTATTAATATTTATCAAAGTTTCATTAATACAGATAAAAATAAAATTAAATTAATGCAATCATTACATGCAAATAAATGGCAGATTTATACAAAGCTTGTTTTCCCAAATAGTTTTAAGGATTTTATTAGTACTTTGAAAATTAACATTAGTATGTCTTTAATTGGGAGCTAAGACATATGTAGAGAAAACTCTATATTTTTTATGTTAGCTTTCACTAACATTCCAATATATCTTTAGTGTTTTCCCATCTACAACTATTTTATCTAGTAATTGTTCTACGACATTTCTTTTTTCTTTAAATTCCATGCCCGTCCAAACACTTTCTAGATTTTTAATTTTATCATAAGTTTTGGTTGCTCTTTCTTTTTCTTTTATATTTTCTAGCTCTTTTTTTATATTAGACTTTTCACTTGTTAATTTAGCAAGTTCTTTTTTTATTTCTTCATTTGCTATATTATCTGAAAGTAACTGAATCAAATTTTCAATTTTTTTCTGTGTCTTATCCAGTCTTACATTAAGTTCATCAACAAGATTTGTTTTAGATAAATCAAAAGTACTCCTAAATAACTCTTCATTTAAAGACATAGCAAATAATTGTTCTAAGAAGCTATCCTCAATTTCAAAACTATCAAGTCTTATATTATTACAATTAGGATCTTTGATTAGTTTAGGTTTACTCTTTTGTTGAGAGTAGCAATAACAAATAATTCTTTGTCCCCATTTTTGATAACGGTACTTTGCTCCACAATTACCACAATATATTTTACCTGATAACAAGTAATGACTTGCATGTTGATTCTTGCTTCTTTGTTTTTCGATTGTCTGTAATTGTTGATATTCTTCTTCAGTAATTATTGCTTCATGTCTACCATTGAAAAGCTCTCCTTTATATGGAATCTTTCCTAAATTAGTCTTAGCATTAAGTATTCCTTGAATCCATGATTCATCATATCCTGTTACTTTAGAAAGTTCATTATAACTATATCCTTGAAGTCTTAATGTTTTCATTAAATCAAAGATGACTTTTCTTTCTCCATTAACAACAAGCATACCTGCTTCTTTGTCATAATCATAAGCGAATGGAGTTTTTC
This sequence comes from uncultured Mycoplasmatota bacterium, assembly GCA_947643405.1. GTDB lineage: Bacteria > Bacillota_I > Bacilli_A > RF39 > UBA660 > MGBC102946. Next base: position 10,808 of record CANRVY010000025.1, read on the forward strand.
CCCCTCCACGCCAAAATCCATCTTCAGCTCGTTTTTTAAGACCAATTTTAGTACGCTCTAAAATAGTTTCCCTTTCTAATTGAGCAAATACTGAAAGAATCCCAATCATTGCCTTACCAAATGGAGTAGTCGTATCAAAACTTTCTCTAACAGAGATGAAACCAACTTCATTATTATTAAATACTTCTTCAATTAAATATAAAGTGTCTTTTTGACTACGAGATAATCTATCTAGTTTGAAAACTAAAACCGTATCAATTTTTCCATCTTCACAGTCTTTTATTAATTTTTGAATTGCAGGTCTTTCTAAGTTCTTACCACTAAATCCTGGATCAGCATATAATTCATAATCAGACCACCCTTGACTTTTCAAGTAACCTTCTAATGATTCTATTTGAGCTTCTATTGAATATCCATCGACTTGAGCATCTGTTGATACACGAACATAAAGAGCTTTAATTTTTTTTACTTCTGCTTTTATATCGTTAATATTTTTTCCTCCTTCTTTTATAAAAGCATTTTTTGTAAAAAAACTTGCAACTACATAATACCATTTTTATACAAAAAATGAAATACTTATAGATTATTACACTTCTTTTAGATACTTCTTTAGTAATGTATATATTAATGCCTGATTTAAAATTATTTTTTTAGGTTCAATCTTATTTTCATTCTTATCATAATTCTCAACAGTTAAATTCATATAAACAGCTCCCTCTCTAAATTATATTTTTAAGACACAAGACTGATTACATCAAAAAAAGACTAATTAGAAATTCTACTTTCTAACGAGTCTTTATAGTTCTCTAAATACCCAATATACTTCGTTCTAAAATACTTTTCATTTAACCATTTAATACCAACAGCAGAAACATAAACCTTTCCATACTTAATATATTTAAGTGGATAAGGAAAATGTTTCTGCATTCTATTTGTTGCTACTCCTATAGCATTTTTGGTTTTATTAAAATGATTTCTTAAATATTTTAATGGTAGGTCACAATACTCTAGTCTTTCATGAGGAATTTTCAAATAGTCTTCTAGCACTTCAATATACCTTTCAAGAAAATTAATTTTTAAGTCTTTTGAATTACCTTCTTTGAATTCTACTTCTATAAACCAAATTAGACATTCTACGGATACAGAAGTAATAGTAGATCCGTCTACTGTTGACTTTCTATAACAAAACGCACTCCACCATTTAGAACACCTTTTTATTTTTTTCAAAATTTCAAAATGTTCTTGATATGAAAATGAAAGTTTCTTACAAAGAAACCAATAAGGATCAACATACAATTTTCCCATGAAAATGCCTCCTTTTCTTTAAAAATTGGGGTTACTGAAATTGGTCTTTTTTACTACTTAAACTATCAAGCATGGTGTCTACACACCCAATACTCGTTAGGGCATATCCCTAAGACCCTCTATTAGTCTCCGACAGTTTAGAGATTTTTTCAAAATCAATTATTAAATCTTCAAAAAATAACCAATATTATTACTAATTTTTATGAAAATCTTTTCTTATAACTTCATGTTTTATTTATAAAATTCACTCTCCTTTCTTTTCAAAAACATAAAAAAGGACATGAAAAAAGAGAGACAATATATCTCCCTAAAGTCCAATTTTATATTTTTAATCTACCTATATCAGTTCATATTGAACTAGATATTAAAACAATTATATAGGTCAACATAGAAGACTTAGGTAAAAATACATTTCCAAAAACACTCATTTTTACCAAAGAAAAAACCTACAAAATTGTAAGTTTTTATATCATCTTCTAATTATCCTATATTACCATAATAGCACATTTTTTTAGGACATGCAATGGCACACTTTTAAAAAATTTAGTACTAAAATAGTATCAATCCCTTATAAATAAAGGGAAAAATAGATAAAAAATTTTTTTTGAAAAATTTTAATATAAATCAATTTTTATATAAAACTATACAAAATGATTTATACATTATAAAAGAGAGAAATCTAGCTAAATTTTTCTCTCTCATTATAATTTATCTATATTACCATAATAACACATTTTAAGCGGAAGGTAAACGGAAAATTAAAAATTTATAACACTCATTTTTTCCTTTATTTATAAGGCTTTGCAGAAATTTTTAAAAATTATTTTTTCACACTTTTTTAAAAAATCAAAAAATTCTATTTTTCTTCTGATTTAACTTTGTAAATGTTCTTCCCAAAATTCATCAAGATTTTGATAAACTATTTCATCTACCATATAATGATTTTTATCAGTTATAAAATGAAATTTAAAATTTGTTTTATTTAATAAGTTTGTTTTATGATTATTATCTAATAAATATATTTCTGCAAACTTTTTTTCTTTTTGTAATAAATCATTTATTTTTATCCATTCTGATGAATTTTCTTCAGTTATTAGTGGCATTCCCTTATATTCTGATGCTATAAATACATCAAAGTCAAATATTCTATCTGGATATTCAACAATTAAATTACCTGCATACTGTGGTTTAAAAATATCTATTCCAGCTTCTTCTTTAAATTCTCTAATAGCTGTCTGTTCTCTTGTTTCACCATCTTCAATTTTTCCGCCAGGAATATCATAAAAATCTTGCTTATCATCATTTGTAATATATTTAATTGCTAGAATCTTATCTTCTTCTAATAAAAATGTTCTAACAGCTTTTCTTACTGGTTTCACATAAATCATCTACTTTCATTAATTATTTCTACTTCTTACTTAAATGTAACCCAAGTTTGCATCCCTTTTTTATCTATGTGAAATGGGGTTAATTTAACTATTTCATCTATAATTATTAATGTTGCATAATTGCTAGTGCTTTTACTAATCCAAAAACTTTCATCTACACATAATTGCTTGTTATATTTAGTCTTTATTTCATTTATTGAAGTTTCATTTAAATTAAAAAATAATACTTCTTTTATAGTAAAGTATGCCACTACATTTCCACTAGATTTTTTTACAATAACTATATCATCTTTAGATATTTGATTATATGGCAATATTTTATTTTTACTAAATCTTGATTCAATAGTCTTTTTCCCATCTAACATATAGGTTAAATAAGGTTCAGTAAATACACCTAAATGTAATGATGTATTTTTTATTTTTGTTAATTCTTTAATAGATAATTGTTCTTCAAGATTTTTAATTATTTGACTATACATACTGTTATTCCTCATCTTTTTTATACATTTTTTAATTCTTCAAAAAGGCTTAATCTTTCTTCTCTAAATACTGTTGAATCATCTTTAGATTTTATCATGTCTATTACTTCATCTATATTAAACCATTTTACTTCTGATAATTCTTCTTTTTGAATAATAAAATCCTTTTCATTTAAATTTGATTTAGTATAGTAAAAATAAGTAATATGTGAATTTGAATCTCTTATTGTAAATTCTCTTTCTGCAAATGGTTTTAGATCGCTTGTAGTAATATTTATGCCTACTTCTTCTTTTAACACCCTTAAAGCTGCTGATTCTAAACTTTCTCCTGCATCCACATGTCCAGCACATAAAGCCCATTTATTTGGATTAAATCTTTTATTAGCACTTCTTTTTTGAAGTAATACTTGTTTCTTATCATTAATTATAAATACTGCAACTTCATTATGTAATAGATTTTTATCATGTGCTTCTTCTTTATCTATAATTTGCCCTGTAAAATTACCATCTCTATCAACAATTTCTATTAGTTCCATAATGTTTTATTCACTCCTTTCAAACATTTCTTTTAATTTATTTCCCACTTCATAACCTTTTTTATAAAAATCTTCGATTCCCATATCTAAATATTCATATCGATAACAAAGTTCCATTGTTATTGGTCCATCATAATTGCATTCTTTTAAGTTTTTGATAACATTTTTCCAATCCAATGTTCCATCAAAAGGCATAAGGTGTAAATCATCACTTTTATCATTATCATGAAGATGTACTGCAAATATTCTATCTTTAAAAACAGAAAAATCTAATTCATCATTAAAATGAACATGATAATGTCCTGAATCAAAACATATTCCAGCGTTTTCATTATGAATATTTTTAATTACATAATCTAAATAACCTTTTATTTTTGTATTTTCAAAAGCAACTTTTATATTTAATGATTCAGCATAATCTACAATTTTTTGTAATCTTTTCAAACCTATTTCATTATATTGAGGTGCTTCACTTTTACTTGTTAGATGCATAACAACCATAGGAATATTATTGTCTTTACAAATTTTAATATCATTTTTATATCTATCAACTAATTTATCACTGTTATCATCTTCAAGCCATAGATCATTTATATTTTGATATCCTAAATGCGCAAAAATGACATTTAATCCTTTTTCTTTAATATATTTTAATTGTTCTTCTTGCGTAGGATTCCATTCTTTATTGTACCATTGCACAAAAACATTTTTAAATCCTTCATTTTTAATCGCATCTATCGTTTCTATTACACTAACATCTTTATTGTCATTACTAACCACAACAGCAATTTCTCTATTGTTCATTTCATTTTTGCTCCTTTACCATTTCCCAACTTTTAAAATAAACACATTCGTTGTCATCATTAAACTTTATTTCATATATTCCGTTAAATTCAGTAATATCTCTTTTAAAAATCCATTCTACAATTAAAGTTTTATTTTCAATAGCAAGTATATTAAATTGAATTTCTTTAATGTCTTGTTCCTTTATATGTTGCCATTCTTTTTTAATTTCATCAAATGTTGTATATGGCTCATCAAATGGAGTTTCTTGATAAAAGGTTGTTTTTGTAAATAGAGAAGCTGCTTTTCCACATCTCTATTAAACCAGTATTTTTTTAAATTATTTAACCATAGTTCTGCAAATTTTCTATCCATGAGTAATCTCCTTATATATATTTTAATAGTTCTTTAAATTCGGTATATCCAAATTTCTCATTAAAATGCCCTGCATTATTTATTATTGTTTTCTCTGAATTAATTCTATTAGCAAATTCTTCTGCATTTTTTTAGGAACATATGGATCATTATCCGAATAAATGCATATTATTTCTTCACATAAAGAATTAATTTTTAATAATTCATTCTCATCTAAGTAGAAAGATTTATATAAGTTCATATCGTCTTGAAAAGTAATATTATTAAATCCTGCAACAGTAATAATTTTCTTAACTTTTATACAATTTTCTATTAAGAATTTAATAATAAATATTCCTCCAAGACTATGAGTAACAAATGTAGTATTTTCTGTTATATATCCTATTTCATTATATGCTTTTAATATCTTACTCCAACTTTCATAATCCTGTTTATATGGACTTGGAAAATTTGGAACAATACAATTAATTTTTCTTTTGCTTAATTGATTTTTTAACCATGGCATCCAATTTTTATATGGATTTCCATAAGAACCGTGTATTATAAAATAGTTAATATGCATTATTTCACCTTATATTATCTAGTAAAACGCCATTGTTTAAAATATGTACATTTTCCTTCTTGGTTTAATGATATTTGAAAAATACCGTCTATTTCTTGTTTTACATTATTCTGTACCATAGTTCTAGTCATTTGCCAATTAATAATGCAAACATTTTCATCAAAAGATATTATTTCGTACTTATAATTAATATCTTTTTGATTTTCTTCTACAACATTCCATAAATTTGTTACTTCTTCAAAACTTTTACATGGATTATCAATTGGATTTTCATAATATTTTACATCATTACTTAATGTTTCTAATGTTCTTCTCCAATCTAGTTCTTTCCAAGAATCCATAAACTCTTTAGTCCATTTTTCATATTTTTCTTTTAACATATTATCTTTATCTCATTTATTTTTCTAAATTAAATCTAATCAAAGATTCTCTTAACCAATCATATACTCTTTTAATGGATGATATACTTACTCGTTCATTTATTGAATGACAATTATCAATTGTTGGTGCAATTGTGCAAATATCTAAATCTTTTATGTTATTTGACAATATTCCACCCTCCATACATGCATGAACCTTTTTTACAACAGTTTCTTTACCATATAGATTTTTGTAAGTCTCAGCTAAGATATTTCTTATATTAGAATTTTCTTTGAATGGAAAAAATGGTTTCTTTGCATCAATTTTAAAATCAAATTTATACTGATTACATAGTAGTTCATTCTCTTTTAGTAGATCGTTTTCTTTTGACAAATCTGAACTTCTAACACTATATTTTATAACTATATTATCATTTTCGACTGCTATTTTGCCAATATTTGAAGACAATAATGGAAAATTATCGTTTGGATATGTTTCTAAAAGACCACTTTTAATTTTAGAAACAAATTCAACTATATCTTTACTATCTTTTATAACAGTTCTATTTTCAGTTTTTTCTAAAGTAATAGATATATTAGAATCCTCATCACTTAAATCGAGATTAAGATTTTCTATTTTTTCATTTAATTTTTCCAAACTTTCCTCTGATGAAAACACAATATAACCCTCATTTGGTATTACATTATCTCGTTTACCAAAATTAATATCTATTATATTGTTATAATCTAATTCTCTTAACACTTTTATAACTAATTTTATTGCATTACATCTATTTTTATCAATATCATCACCTGAATGTCCACCTCTTAACCCTCTAATTGATAGTTTATAACTATTTTCATCTGATACTTCATAGTTTATTTTTTTAGTCAATGTTAGTGAACACATTCCTGCACTCGAAGATTCTATATCTGCTTCTTTTATTCCATCTAAACTAATTAAAGTTTTACCTGATAATAAAGAATAATCAAAATTATCTGCTCCTAACATTGTTGTTTCTTCTTGAGTAGTTATCATTACTTCAATATTTGGCATATTTTTATCTTCTTGTAACATAGCAAGGATTATTGCAACTCCAATACCATCATCAGCCCCTAGTGATGTGTTTTTTGCTTTATAATAATCACCATCTATATAAAATGGTATTCCTTTATTATCAAAGTCATAATTATTTGATGACACGCAAACCATATCAGAATGAGCTTGCAATATTATTGTTTTATTGGAGTTATTATTTTTCTTTAAAAATACTGTATTATATTTTCCTAGATTATATTCAATATGGTTTTCTTCAGCATATTTTTTTAAATATTGTGCTATTTTATCTTCTTTTCCAGACTCTCTAGGAATTTGCATAATTTCTTCAAAATAGTTTAATGCACTTTTCATTGATTTCCTCCAATTCTAATATTTTTTATTAAAGGTGTTTTTAAATTTAAATTAATCCCATATTCTTCTAAAGCTTCCGATAGAAATTGTCCTCGTTTCATTACTATTCTTTCATAATTAGTTGCATTTTCAAATAAATCAGCTAGACTAGGAAATTCTTTTTCCCTTCTAGCTATAAATTCATCACTATTACCTCTTTGTTTAAATCTTTCAACATACTCATCAAAATTATCAGATGTAGGGAAAACTAATATTATTCTTGTATCATTGGCTCTTGATTTAAAACTTGAACTATCGTAAGCTTTAAAAACATGATCTATAAATGGTGAGACAACAATTTTTCCTTCATCCAAAAGTTTTATTGCATCATCAAGAAAATTTGTAGGATAATTAGGATTCTCTGTTCTTAAATTTACAGATCCTTTTCTTTGTTCAAGAGGTAGATGTCTTATTGATTCATCATAAATATATTTATAATCTTGAAAATCAAAATCAATTACATTTTCATATCTACTTTCTAATTCAGTTTTTCCTGTTCCCATATAAGCCAATATTAATAATTTCCCCATTTTTTTCACACTCCTTAATCTAATATCTATTTAAAGTTTAACATTTCTAATGCTTTATCATATATTTCAGTTAACTCATTAATTCCATCTTCAGCACTAATATGTCCTTTGTTACTTATTACAATAGTTTTTGCATTTAACAATTTTTCAAATTTCTCTTTTTGTTCTAAAGATACAAAATAGTCATCATCTGAAAAAATACATGTAATATTGTTAGTTATACTTTTAATCTTACCAAAATTTATATCTGTATGAAGCCATGGATAAGCAGTATTATATGAATCTTCATCCTCTATTGCTTCAGGAAGTAAATCTAACCATGGAGCAACAAACAGAATACCGCCAATCTTATTAACATTTTTTGATTCTAAATATCTTAATATTGTTTGACATCCAATACTATGTCCTATGAAATAAGTATTTTCGTCTAAAATTTCTACTTGTTTATCTAATTCTGATACCCATTCCTCTATTTTAGGATTTTCAGTATTAGGCATATTAAATCTTTTTACTTCATTATTTTCATTACTGATTTTAGAATCTAACCAAGGATACCATCCATCATCTTTAGTTCCATCCCAACAATGAATTATATAAATTTTATTCATTTATATCATCTCACTTTCTTTTTATTGCTTTCTTAAAACAAAATCATTCCTTCTCCTATATCAAATTTCTTAAAACTTCCGTTACATTTTTCATATTAGGTTCAGTTGACATTATCGTTATTAAAAGATTATTATTTTTATCTATTATAATATTTTGGCCATTTGAACCATCTCTAAATACTATTCCATCTCTTGAAATAAAAGTAAAATATCCTACACCATATTTTGGTAATACTCTTTCTTTTTTACATATTTCAAGAGTTTCAAATTGCATTTTACACATTTCATTTATCCATTCTTCTGGTATTACTTGAATATTATTATATTTTCCATTGTTTAGTAATAATTTACCTATCTTATGAAAATCTGAATGTTTTAAAAATAACCCTGTGCAACCTGGGCAATATTTTCCATAGTTGTCCCATTTATATTCTTTAATATCCAATTTATTAAATATATTTTCTTTTATAAATTCAGATAGATTAATCCTAAATTTTTCTTGGAAAAATACTGATAATATGAATGGCTCTACATTGTTATATGCAAATCTTTCTCCAACTTCATAAGATATATCAACATTTAATGCATAATTTATAATATTACTTGTATCTAATTGTTTTTCTTTTATTTCTTTTGCTGACATAATTATTTCCTCATAACCAGTTGTATGAGTTAATAAGGTTCTTATATTCCATTTGCTTATTTTTTCAATGTTTTCCTTATTTTTTATATATGCGACATTCTTTATAATTGGATAAACTAAAGTATCTAATGAAAACATACCTTTATCGATTGCAATACCAATAGCCATTGCAACCAATAATTTAGAACAACTTCTTAATTCATGTAAGCATTCATCATTATAAAAAACTTTGTCTACTTCTCCATCTTTATCTAAAAATATACTATCAATATTTAAACTAGGTAAAGTTTTCTTTAACTCACTAACATTATTTTTTATATTCTCTATATTTAACATCTTTTCCTCCTTCAATTAAAAAATTATTTTTTCATTTTATTTCTTGAATCATATAAATCTATAGCTCTTTTTAGCCCATTTTCTTTAGCAATGTTTAAATAATAATCTGATAGTCCATAATTAATATCAGTACCATTACCATTAAAATAGAAGTTAGCACCTAAATCATAAATTGCAGCAATATGTCCTTTGTCGGCACATTCTTTAATGATTTCAAATGCTTTACTATAATCTTTTTCAATTTCACCAAGTCCGAAATAATAATATGCACCAGTTACAAATTTAGCGTAAACTCTTTCTATTTCAGGAATATTTGGATTATTAATTAATTCAATAATTTTAGAATAAGCGTTAGTTAAAAGAATTTTGGCTTTATCCTTATCAACTTCCAAGACATCTCCTAAACCTAATTCATAAGATATACCTAAAGAATAGATACACAATGGATAATCTATATCAAATCCTTTTTGATAAAAATATAATGCTTTATTATAATCTTGTTCAGCACCATTTTCTTCTAAGTCATAGCTCCTACCTAATAAATAATAAGCAAAGCCAGTATTTGATTTTAAAAGTTCACTTAAATTAAATTTAATAATTTCCATATAAGAATTCTCCATTCTTTACTTCATAAATTCTTATTTACATTATTCTTGTATTTCAATATTTTTTGTTTCTAATACTAATTCATCAAAATCTGATATATACTTTTGATCTTGTACTACACGATATTTTTCATATTCATCTAACGCTAGTTTATCTGCAATTTCTCTTTTTATTTTTCCATTATCTTTTAAAATGTTATATTCATTTAAATTTAGAAACATTTCTAATTTTTCTTTCCATCCTTGCATAGAAATAATATGACCTAATTTAACCTGTCTTTCGGCAAAATCTAAATACATAGAGACTAAATTATTGAGTTCTTTTATTTCTTCTTCTGACAGATAATTTTTAGCAACTACAACATCTGTTTCAAGTATTTTACCATCAGGTGCATTTTTCCAAGTTTGGAGTCCCATGTAGTCTTTTTTTGAATCAACTCTATTATATATAATCTCTGGTGCTGTCATTCCTGTGATAGCAAAGTGTAATTTATTTTGCACATTTTTATAGAACTCTTTTGTTGTTTCACTATTTTTATCATAATCATAACTACATTCTTTATAAATATCTGTAATCTTTTGATAAAATCTTCTTTCACTAGCTCTAATTTCTTTAATTTTAACTAATAATTCATCAAAGTAATCTTTACCAAATTTAGGTCCGTTTTTTAATAACTCTGTATTTAATACAAATCCTTTTTTTATATATTCTTTTAAAGTATTTGTAGCCCATATTCTAAAATCAGTAGCTTCTTTTGAATTAACACGATAACCAACAGCTATAATTGCATCCAAACTATAGAAGGAAGTGTTATAATTCTTACCATCCGAGGCAGTTACTCTAATTTTTTGAGTAACTGAATCTTTATTTAATTCACCACTTTTAAAAATGTTTTGTAAGTGATAAGTAATATTATTTTCCACCACATTAAAAAGCTCTCCCATAGTCTTTTGTGTTAACCAAAAATCTTCATTATCATAAAGTACCTCAATAGATTTATTTGTATTTTCACTTTGATATAAAATTAAATCTTTTAGTTTGTCTATTTGCATTTACAAAAATCCTCCTTCCTTTTGTTATATTTCAATCAAATATTTTACCTCTTTATTATTCCACCATGGCATTTTAAACAATAAATTTTTACATCATTTTTATAAATAGTTTCTTCACCTTCAAAATAATCAATATCTCCTAAAACATTAAATGTATATTTATATTCTCCATTGATATATTCTTTGGGACCTCTTACAGGAATTATATCATCCTTTCCAACTTGCATAAGTGCAGGTCTAAGTGCTTTGTCCATTGCTTCTTCACTTAATGATTCATCCAAAGTAACCCCATAATAGTTCATACCCCAAATTGGAGTAGTATCATCTAAATAAACAACTTCTTCTCCCATAAATTTTGTACCACCAAAATAGGTATCATGATAAGTCATATCATGAGAACTATATTCATAGTCATGTGATCCCATTCTTGTAGATACACTCTTTTTTACGTTTTCATTTGCATAAGTTTGCTTTTTAGCTTCAATTAAAAACTTTATTAAATCTTGATTCATAATTTTTCTCCATTCTTAATAAATCTTACAATTTATGATTTTTGCATTTCTTTCTTGTTTTTTACCAGCTCTTCATGATAAAAATAATTAATGTAATTTATGCCATTTTTATCACAATAGTTATTGATTTCATTTGCTAAATTGTCCCAATATTTTTTATCATTTTTTAGATAAATAGCAACATAATTATCGTAATACTTAGGATATTTTTCTTTAATGTAATTCATTATATAAGTTTTATATTGTCCTCTCAAATTAAGATTTTCAAACCAATATTCATCAATATAATTTTTAGATTCTTCTATTATTTCTTTCCATTCAGTAATAAAGGGAAATATAGGTGACATAAATAAAACAGTTTTAATGCCATTATCATACAGTTCTTTTAAAGTATCTAACCTTTCTCTTATTGTACTTGCATTATCCATATCTTTTCTAAAATTTTCATCAAGTGTATTAATCGACATGCTTACGGTTAAATTTTTAACTTGTTTTAATAGATCAATATCTCTTAGTATTAGCTTTGATTTTGTTGAAATAGACAAATAACAATCTGAATCAACTAATTGTTCTAAAATATTTCTAGTCAATCTATATTTTTCTTCTAATGGATTATAGCAATCTGTTACAGAAGATAAAAATACAGATTTTTTTCTTATTTTATTTAAATTAATTTTCTTTTCACTTTTTTTAATATCTATAAAAGTTCCCCAATCCTCTGTATGTCCTGTAAATCTTTTCATGAATGATGCATAACAATATTTGCAACCATGTGGACATCCAACATAAGGATTGATAACATAATCACTTGCTGGAAGATTTGACTTTGTTAAATATTCTTTAATTTTTATTTCTTTTATAACCATAAAACACCTCATCAAGTAAATTAATTATACCATTTTTCCTACTAATATAATATAGGTATTACCACATTTCATGATCAATATCTTCTTCAACATCTTTAAACCATCCTAATTCTTCATCCCATTCAAGTTCATTATTTTTTAGCTTAGCTATATTATTTAAAATAGAGTTCTTTAGATACCCAAACTTATTTTCAATTTTTTCACCATTCTCATCAACAAAATCACGATCTAGCACTCTTGGTATTATATAGTGCAAAATCATCAGCAAATCCTTTGTTTCATACTCATTTAAGAGAGTTTCGAATAACTTATCATAATTATAAATATCAGTATCATCTTTTGTAATATATTTTCTGTCTATTAAATCAATAGTTAAAAAATTATGATTATCTTCAAAAATTATATTTTTGGTTTTATCTATTTTATCTGTTTGTTCTTTAATACTTTGTTCATTAGTATTTAGTTGTGTATCATTTTCAAGAGATTGATAATCAAGGTATTGGTTTTCGGTATCTTGCTTTCGTATATCTGGTACTAATTGTGGTTCTTCGTATATATTATAAATATATTCAATCTTTTTGCTTTCAGTCTGATTAGGATATAGCTTAGTTATAGATAAATAATGATTTTCTTTTAATTCATTTAAAGTATTTCTAATTGATGTTTTACTTTCTTTAGAATTAGCAACAAGTCCTGCAAGCGAGTAGTCCCAATTCATAGGTAAAGATAACATATAAGAAAGAAGTCCTTTAGCTTTTAAACTTAGATTTTTATTTTGTAGATGGTGATTACTCATAATTGTATAATTCTTCGTTTTTTCAACCTTAAATACAGCCATTATAATCACCCTTTCTTTTATTTTTAAACATGAAAAAAATCCTAATTTCTTAGGACTTTAAATCAAAGATATTACTCGCAAATATTTCTTTAAATGGTTTTATAAAATGCCTCCAATTGTCAGGCACTTTATCATTACCACTTTTTACATAGCAGGCTCCGTTGTAATAGGTACATTTTAATATCCAATAGTATTCATCATAATCATAGTTTTTGCCATAATGACCATTCCATATATTAGGTTTATATTCCTTAAAACTAGAAAGAATTTTATTTTTATTCTTAATTGTAAGAGATTCATTTTCTTTAATAGATACCCAATTGATTCTTAAAGAATATTTTGGATTTTCTTTATCACTAAAATCAAGGATGTATCTATAATAGTTATTGTTAATACAAATGATAAAGTTAATGATTGATATATCAACTGTGTACATAACTTTTCTAGACTGAAAAGTATTCTTGCAGTTTTTACAATAACGATTAGGCAAATGACTCATTAATCTTTCACCATCAAAATCATACTTTTCAAATCCCTTACGATAAGATTCATTTAATCCAATATCCTCTTGGTTAATATAATTCTTTTTCGTTTTCTTTTCTCCTAAATAACCATAGGCAATATTAAATGTATTTTGACTATTACAAAACGGACAGGTTAATTTTCCCATCTAATTCCTCCAATACTGCAAGTTCTTAAACAAAAAAGCCTTTATTTATAAGTTCTCCCTATATGTCTTAGGTCGGAGTTATCATGGGAGAATTTCTAGTTTCTAAAGAAGGTATTGGATATTTAATTATGTATGGTTCACAAGTGTTTAATTTAAATTTAGTAATTGCTGGAATCTTCATTCTATGTGTTGTTGCAGCAATAATGTATTATTGTATTTTATACTTAGAAAAAAGACTATCACGTTAGTCTTTTTTTACTGTTTATTTAATTCTTCAAGTACATGTCTCATAATATCTATTCGGCCTCTGCCACTTACTACTTGTACCAAATCAAATCCTGGTCTACGATTTCCTTCAATAATAATTGGTCCTTTATCAGTAATTGCAACATCCCAACCTACAACTAATATTTTATCACTTTCTAATGCTGCTGCTTTTACCATTTTTTTTACTTCTTCAAAATAGGGAAGCTGAAAACCAGTTATTTCAACATTTGTTTTGGGATGATGTGTATACTGATTCAAGTCTTTATCAAGTGCTGGCTGTGTTAATTTTCCTGTATCTAAGTCTATTCCAGTTCCCATGCCTCCTGCATGAAAATTATCCACACTATTAATTCCATTTCCGATTCGCAGTCCTGCCCATAATATTTCAGGAATGCCGTGATTATTAAAAGTCATAACACGCAAAGTATTACAAGATTTATCACACAAACGATTTAGGTCTTTATGTTGTAATACTACTTCTTCTAGAAAGATTCTGTTATTTCTGCATTCTTCATAATAAGCTTCTAGATCTTTTATATCACTACTATTTACTTTTAAAACATCTGCTCCACCTAATCCATCATAAGGTTTACTCATAAATGTTTGATGCTTTTTTAAAAATTGTTTTAATTCCTCTAATGTACATCTTTCGGGAACTATAAAATCTCTTTTTGTGTATTTAGAAAAATCCTTTAAAAAATCTGGCTTTATTGTGTATCTTTTTTTATACTTGCTTGGGCTTACAATTTCATAAAATTCGTTCTGTTTTCTAACTCCTGCATATTCTTTTCTTTCTTTCTTATTTCTTTTATAAAATTCATAATTAAGATAATCTGTTAAAGCCATACCATATTTTAAAATACTATAATACGTGTCACATAAAAGATAAGGATAGCTTCTATGTTCTTTCTTTGCTATTTTTTTTAACTTTTCTTTAAATCCTTTATAATTTGCACTAAAAATATATGAATAAAATGCCATATTATCACCTATTTTCATTATAACATTTATTTGTCAAATTTTGAATTAAAATTTCTAATAATAATTTATACATAGGATATTTTTGCTATGATAGATGCTCATTCAAAATATTTAAAACCACATAAAATATAAAGAAAGGAGGATAATCACATGGATTATTGTAACCAACAAAACTGTGAAAAGGCAATGGAAAAGATTGAACATGATAGTCAATTTAAGCCAAACTGTTGCTGCTTTAATAATTTAATAGGTCCAACAGGTCCAACTGGCCCTACTGGGCCTTCGACTGGTGCTACTGGTCCTACTGGACCTCAAGGTCTTCAAGGTCTTCCTGGTTCTACCGGCCCTACTGGTGCTACTGGGCCTACTGGACCTCAAGGTCTTCAAGGCCTTCCTGGCTCTACTGGTCCTACTGGTCCTACTGGCGCTACTGGACCTCAAGGTCT
>CANRVY010000026.1 GCA_947643405.1 uncultured Mycoplasmatota bacterium
ATGCATTGTTATGTCCTAGCCAGCACTGAAAACCTACTCCCGCACGTTTTCTATTATGGGAAGTTCCCATCCCCTTTAAAAGACTATTTAATTTTTTTCAATAACACAAAGGCAGTAGTGACAGAGTTACTATTAATAGCCGAATCAGATGTTTCAATCTTTTCTTTTCTATAAAGTTTTTTATATGAATATGGAGTTAAAAGATTTTTCATTTCTTCATTTGTTTGATAATTCATATATAAAACTTTAACCCCTTTATTTTTTAAATATGGTTCATCTGCCATTTCTTCGCCTGGTCCAATTTGATATGTAAAAAGAAAGATCCCATTAACCTTTAAAATATCATAAATATCGGATAATAATTTTTTTAAATCATCTTTTGGTAAATGAAATAAAGAATAAACTGCAAATATACCATCTACCGAATTAGCATTAAAATATTTTTTTAAATTAGTCATATCATCTAAAATATATGGAAATTCACCATGTATTGCAAATGCACAATCTTTCATTTCTTTAGAGAAATCCAAGCCTATGTATTCATAATTTCTTTTATTAAAGTAAGAATATGTTCTTCCAGAGCCAGCACCCAAATCTAAAATTCTAGCATTTGGTGGTAGATATTTTTCAAATTCTTCGTAAACATCTAAGTCTTCAATAAAAGTTCCAAAATCTTTACTATATTGTTTTGCTATCAAATCATAATTCTTTTTTACACCATTTCTTTTATCAAAAGAAGTTATATTTGTTTCCATTAAATTATATCTCCTTTAGTATTTCTTCAAATTTAGTATAACCTGTTTCTGCATTTATGTGACCGCCATTTTTGATAACATATTGTTTATTTGTTAGTTTATCAGCAAATTCTTTTTCGATATCATATTTAACGTATGGATCATTATCTGAATAATAGCATATTATATCAGAACAATATTTTTTAACATCAGTAAAGTTGTCAATAAACATAGGTTCATTAACAGTATCAAAATCTGAATCAATCCCTAAATAATTATTAAATCCACATACAAATATTAATTTTTTAACTTTAATCTTATTTGTTATTAAATATTTGCATACGAATATTGGTGCAATACTATGTGCAATTATAATAGTATTTTCATTTATAGTTAATTCATTTAAAACATTAGACCAGTTTTCAAAATTTTGATTGCCAACACCAATTGGCATTTGTGGAACTACGACCTGCTTTTCTTTTTGCTCTAATTCTTTCTTTAACCAAGGAAACCAATTACCATCTTTTGAGCCAAAACTCCCATGAATTATTATATAATTTTCACTCATTTTATTTCCTCCTATTTTTAAATTTAAATATGGCAATTTCGCCATAATTAGATTTATTCATTTAACTCAAAATTTTTCTTTTCTTCTTCTACTGCTTCTATTAATTCTCGTTCCGTTGGCATATGTAATTTATATTCTGATGAAAATATCGTTTTATTATCCTCTGGTAGGGTATATTTTACGATAGTTTCATTTTTATTTGTTGATAATAATATTCCTACAGTTCTATTTTCATCATCTTGCTTTATTTCTCTATCATAATAATTAACATACATTTGCATTTGACCTATATCTTGGTGTGTCACTTTTCCTATTTTTAAATCTATTATGACAAAACACTTTAAAAGTCTGTTATAGAAAACTAAATCAGGATAGAAATGTTCTTCCTCCAAAGTTAATCTTACTTGATTCCCAACATAACTAAAACCTTTCCCAAGTTCCAATAAAAACTCTTTTAAATGTTCTATAATATTTTTTTCTAAATCAGATTCTAGATAATTTGTATTTTCTTTTATATCTAAAAACTCCAAAACAAATGGATCTTTTACTAAATCCTTACTTGTCCTTAAAATTTGTCCTTTTTCAGATAATTCTAATATTTTGTCCTTATCAGCAGATAAAGTTAATCTTTCATATAACAATGAATCTCTTTGCCTTTGAAGTTCTCTAACACTCCATTTAGAATTAATTGTTTCTTTAATATAAAAATTCCTTTTAGGTTCTTCCTCTATTTTTAATATTTCTAAATAATGAGACCAACTTAATTGCGACGACACTGTTGTCGCAATTGGAAAATAGATATAAAACTTTCTCATTCTCTCTAAATTTCTTTTAGAAAAGCCTTTGCCAAATTCATTAGTTAGTCTTTGTGATAGTTTCTCTAAAACCGCATCACCATAACTTGCTCTTTCATCTCCCTGTTGAATTTCCATAATTACTTTTCCAATATTCCAATATAAATTAAGCATTTCAGTATTTACCGCACTATAAACTTTATTTCTACTACTAATTACTAGTTCTTTAATATTATCAAATATATTATTGATTTCATTATCATTTTTAATTAATTCATTGTCCATTAATGGCCTCCAATCTTTAATTTAATCATAAGATTTCTTATGTCTAAATTATACTATATATGGCAAAAATTTACTATACTCCCATTGAAATTTATTAACAATTCATATATAATATTTTTAGAAAGAGAACAAAGTTCGTAACTTGTATGTGATTCGCTCCAGTGACGTTTCTGTTCGAACTTTTAAAGTTTGAACTTGAGATACATATCAATCCGTTCGGGTTGATTTTTTTGTGTTTACAAAAGAATTAACAAGGAAAGGATGTGATTTTTATGATAAAGTTTACTACACAAGAGTTAGAAATGGAAAGTAATCTAAAACAACGTATAGAGTTTATTTGTGAGTTTTGCCATACTACACCAAAGATTATCAATGGTAGTATCAAACGTATCAATAATACTAATTTAAACTATCTAGAACCACATAAAATCATTATAAACAATACTACTTTTTTAGTATTTAATTACTCTACTGATATTTATGTTGGTAATTTAAGTAAAAAGATTAAATTAGTAGAACTAGAAGATTACATAAAGAATATGGCTTAAAATAAGTAAATGATATTGACTTTTTCTCTTTAAAACCCTATCATATAAAGCGAAAACAAGGGGAATTTACATACCAAATCTTTTAATGGGGGTTATGATTTGGAAGTACACAATTTAAAAACATAAGTTAAAGAGATAAAGGTAGTAGATATATCTATGGGCTTTTATCTCTTATTTTTTTAGAAAGGGTGTGGAATAATTATGAACGAAGAAAAGAAATTATGTGGACTATATTTGAGAGTAAGCACGGAAGATCAAGCCCGTGAGGGTTTTAGTTTACCAGAACAAAAGGAACGATTAGAACAATTTTGTAAGTTTAAAGGTTATGAGATAGTAGATTATTACGAAGATGCTGGTATAAGTGCTAAAACAGGCAATTTAAGACCAGAATTTGAAAGACTTAAAGAAGATATTAAGAATAAGAAAATTAACACCATAGTTGCTTTAAAACTAGATAGAATAACTAGAAGTATCTTTGACTGGGAAAAGTTAATCTTCTTCAGGCCAGAAATGAGTAAGGAGTAATTGTTTTGCTTGTGCAAGCTTGGCAATTTGGCCAGCTTTAGAAGCTGTCATATGTGTTTTAGTACTAGAATTATGAGTTTCTAAAAATGAACTTTCACAAATAAGTAAATCTGAATCTTTTGCAAAATTTATAATTCCATTCATGTTATTAGTTCCAATATCTGAAGTATATACCAATTTAAAATTTTGACTTTGTAATTTTATCATATAAGATTCTATTGAATGAGAATGATTGTCTTCAAAACTTATTAAGAAATCTCCAATTTGATAGCTTTGTTTTTCTTGTATAGAATGATAATCTGCAAAGCTCTCTTTATTTGAGAGGATAGCAGTTCTATTGAATCTGAAATCATTGTCTGGCAGATAAACTTGAATTTTTTTACTTAAATTTCCTAAATTGTGATGGCAGAAAGAAGCATATTGTAGTGAGCCAATATCTCCAATGTGGTCACTATGAAAATGCGTAAGAAAAACATGTAAGTTATTTAAATCGCTAGGAAAGTGGAGAAGTCTAGTAATTCCATTTCCACAATCTAATAATATTTTATATGTTTGGTATTCTATTAAAAATCCAGGACAATTCATATTTTCTTTTGAGTATGGAGAAATACTTCCTAATGTTGTAATTGTAATTTTCATTGAAATCACATTCCTTTTTATAATTTTATTATATATATTGATTTGATTTTTGTAAAATACTTTTTTATTATGGAAGATATAACTAACCATTATAAAAGCTTATGAAAAACCATAAGCTTAATTCATTTTTTCTAATATAGAAATAGGACAATAATCATCCTTAAAAGCAATACCGATATGATTAAGAGATGTGAAAATCATATTTTCATTATCATCATAATCTGAAAAATAATCATATTTTGTGACCGCTTCATAAAAACTTTTATTTAATTTTCGATGATCAGAATGGCTTTGTTCATATCCATAATCAATGTCTAAAAAATATTTTTGAATTGTTTCATCATGAATATCAATTCGATAAATGTCTTTCGCATTTAAGACTTCTTCCATGTTAGGTCCCAACTCTTTATAAGGTGGAAACCGGAAAAAATAAATATATTTTGTTCCATAAGGGCCTCGAAATAAAATGAGTGCATCTAAAATTTCTTCTCTTGTTAAACTATTTTTATTACGTCCTAAATATTTTTTATTCCAACCATTTACAATTCGTTCTTTATATTTAGATACAGATTGATCAAATAAATCACACAATTTGTGGTCATACATATATTGTAAGCTGAATAGGCCAATATTAGTGTCCATATTTTTATTTACTAAGTGATAAAAGTAAAGTGGTTTATTTAATTTTATAATTGTTCCTTTTTCAGCAAACTCATAAAATTCTTCACAAGAAATATGATAAGGCGGTTTTTCATATTCATACACAATTGTAGGAACTTCATTATTTTCTACGAACTTCTTTTTTACATCTAATAGAAGTTCTTTTAATGTACTATATTCATGGATTCCTTTGTAAACCCCCCAAGAATGTTCGAACCAGTAAACCATATTATTTTTTTCATAGGTTAAAAAAGTATGAGATGGAAGCCCATCCTTTTCATATGTACAAATGAAAAAGGTTTTGACGTGCCAATTTTCTTTTTCAAATAAGTATCGTTCCAATTCTACTTGGTCCCAGCATACGCCACATTTTTTTTCTAATAGTTCATTAGGAGATAATAGATAATAAAAATCATAAAATTTGTTGTCCCATTTTTCAGGGTCAACTTCAATAATATTGTTATGGTTTTCATCTAAAAAGCCATATGTTATTGTATCCATTATCTCCATTATTTTTTTCTCTAACATAAATGTCTCCTTTATATATATCCATTATAAAATAAAATAGATAGAAAGTAAAACTGATTATTTTTTCTTTTGAAAGAGTAATAAAAAAAAGGTTCCTAAAAATATACCTATAAAATATTTATAATTCACGAAGAAACGCTTGTTTTTAGTGCATCTGTTCTAATAATAAGAAATAGAAAAGCAATTCCTATATAAAATAGAATTAAAATTAGGATCATAAAAATGTGAATAATGAATGAAATATGTACGTTATTTTTAGCTTCTACTAATATTTTTAATATAAACTCTCCAATTATTTCTAATAAAACTTTATATCATCACTTGAACTTATCATATCATGCTATGATAAAATAAGAAAATATGTTTGTTATCTATGTGTCAATCTTGTGAAAAAAAAGTAAAAAGATTGAGAAATTGGATATAATAAGCTATAATGATAGAGTGTGAAAAGAAAGGATATGATGATATGCAACAAAGGATGATGAAGAGTAATAAAGGTTGGACGATTGTATTTGATGTTTTGCTTGTGACTTTAATTATATCATCTTTTTATATGTTATATTCAATTTCATTACTAAATGGTATAGAAAATAAATTACGATTGGCTGGTGCAATTGTAATTGTTATTATAGTAGTTTTATTAATCCTTTTATCAATACGTTCTATTTTAAAGCATAAAAAGAAGCAAAGGATTCTTTTAGCTGTATTTATTGTATTATATTCTGGAGTGTTAGTTTTCCTTGCTTCTAATATTCATATTGTAATTGAAAAATTAGGTCGTGTTAGTACAACGACAACAACATATTCTGCAAGTTTAGTAACTTTAAATAATAATAAAGCTGAAAACATTGGTGATATTGGATCAGCATCTATTGGAATGCTAAAAGATGAAAATAGTATAGAAGGGCATCAACTTCCAAAAGAAATTATGAAAAAAAATAAATCAATTTCTAATAATAAGATAGTTTATTATGATGATTATGTATCTATGTTAAATGCTTTATATGAAAAAGAAATTGAATATATCTTTTTGCCAAGTGGGTACGTATTATTATTTCAATCGTTAGAAGGATATGAACATATCGCAAACGAAACAAAAGTTTTAGATTCCATCGATAAAGATGTAAAAAATACAATTGCAACAGGTGGAAATAAAATAGATAAACCATTTACAGTATTGTTGATGGGAGTAGATTCAGAAAAAGAGAATATTAAAGGTGCTTCTTTTAACGGAGATTCGTTGATGTTAATTACTTTTAATCCAACAACATTAAATACTACAATTGTAAGTATACCAAGAGATACTTATGTTCCTATTTCTTGTTTGAGTGGAAGAAAAAATAAAATTACTCATGCTGCATGGGGCGGAGAAAGCTGTATGATTAGTACGATTGAAAATTTTACAGGAATAAAAATTGATTATTATGCAAAAATAAATTTTAAAGGTGTTGTTAAATTGGTAGATAATTTAGGTGGTATTGATGTTGATGTTCCGATTGAGTTCTGTGAACAAGATAGCAATCGTGATTTTAGCAATCTAATTTGTCTAAAAAAAGGACAACAAACTTTAAACGGAGAGCAAGCTTTAGCACTTTCTCGTCATCGAAAAACAATTAATGATTTTATTCGTGGACAAAATCAGCAACTTGTTGTAAAAGGACTTATGAATAAAGCAAAGTCAATTAGAAGTATTGATACAGTCTATTCCTTATTAGATACATTAAGTAACAATATGGAAACCAATATGACAACGAATGAAATTTTATCTTTTTATAATGTTGCGAAAGAAATATTGGAAAGAAGTAAAGAAACAAGTAATGTTGATGAATTATTAGGAATGCAAAAGCTTTATATTAGTGGTTTTGATGCTATGATTTATGACTATGATTCTAAATTGAATGCAGGATCCAAGCTTCGACTTTATAATTTTGTTCCATATAATGGTAGTATTAAAGATGTGGTGAAAGCCATGAAAGTCAATTTGGAATTAGAAGATCCTAAAATGGTGAAATCGTTTGAATTTGATGTAGATGAGCCGTATACAGAAACTGTAATTGGAAAAGGGACTTATAAGGATACAACTTTATATTTGCTTCCAAACTTTGTAGGATATAATCAATCAAAGGCGATTGCATATGGAAAAGAGCATGGAATAAAAATTAATGTGAATACTGTTAGTTCTGCTCAAAATGAAGGTCAAGTAATTAGTCAAAGTCTTCATGATGGAATGGATGTAAATGCCATTAATAAAAATGTTGGACTAACAATTACAGTATCTGATGGAAAAGGTGGAAATAGCAGTAACAAGGATGATGAAAAAGATGAATTTCTTCCAAATTTTGTAGGTAAATTATATAATGGAACAACGCTTTCAAACTTTTTAGAGAAGAATAAAACAGTTAGAATTGTTTTAGTAAAAATTTCAAAAAATGATAAAGAGTATGATAGTTCAAAAAAGGGACAAATTATTTCGCAGGATAAAAAATCAGGAACAGAGTTAAAAGAATTAAAAGGGGAAACAATTACTTTAAAATATATTGATCCAATTGAAGATACAGATGACAATGAAGGTAAAGATCCAGATGAAGATAAAAATAATGAAGGAAAACCAGATGAAAAAGATCCAGATGGAGCAGACCAAAATGAAGAAATAATATTTCCATCTGAACTGAGACCTTAGGAACCTAATTTGGTTTCCTTTTTTTATTGCTTATGCTATAATGAAAAAGGTGAAAAATATGGAAGAACTGTCTAGATTAAAGCTTCTCATTGGAGTAGAAAAAGTAGAACAATTAAATAATAAAACTGTTTTGATTTTAGGACTTGGTGGAGTAGGCGGATATGTGGCTGAGGCTTTGGCACGTAGTGGTGTAGGGCATCTAATTTTAGTGGATTATGATGTGATTGATATAACAAACATGAATAGACAAATTATTGCGTTAAAATCTAATATTGGAAAATCAAAAGTAAAAGCTTGGAAAGAAAGAATAGATAATATTTCAAATATAAAAACAACAATTTTTGAAATGAGAGTAGCACAGGAAAATATTACTTCCCTTTTTCAAGAATCCATTGATTATGCAATTGATGCATGTGATACAGTAACTGTTAAATTTGAATTTATCAAGTACTGTTTGAAAGAAAATATTCCATTTGTAACCTGTTTAGGAACAGGAAAAAGATTGGACGCTAGTAAAATTGAAATTACAGAGCTTATGAAAACAGAAAACGATCCAATTGCGAAAGTTCTTAGAAAGAAAGTAAGAGAAGAAAAGATTAGGCAAAAAATTCCAGTAATTTATAGCAAAGAAGTTCCTAAAAAAATAGAAGGAAATGTAATTGCTTCTAGTATATTTGTGCCTAGTTGTGCTGGAATACTAGCGGCAAACTTAGCATTTCAAACGCTGTTAGAAGGTGAATAAATGAAAAAAGAAGAAAAAAAACTTTATAATATTATTAAAAAACTTCGAGGGAATGTTTTAATTATTGGAGTAGAGAATGAGCAATTATTAGATGCAATTAGCAAGAATTCAAATATTTTAAAATGTAGTATGTTAAATGCAATTGCAAATAATTCAAAAAAAGAGCAAAAAGAAAAAGGAAGAAAGAAAAATTTTCAAATTAAGAAATTAAGAAAAAAATTTCATAAAAAGAAAGTAGATAATATTTTTTGCAATATAAAAGATATTTATCCATATTTAAAAACATTTGTGAAAGATAGTGTTTATATTAATCGAGGAAAATTATATTTTTATGGAGAAAAAGGAAAATATGATTTAGAAAAAATGATTGTCAAATATAAAAAATATCATGCTAAAGTAGAGCAGGATTTTGAGGGAAATTATATTTTTGTTACCATTTCAAATGAGCATAGTAAAACAAACAAATTAAAGGATGCTTGGTTTTCTATTAGTGAATTTATGGTGTGGTTATATGAGGTTGTAGGAGATATGCTTATTAATTAAAAAGAAAAAATGATGACAAAATTCAAAGATAAGCATTGATTTTTAAAATTTCAATAAAGTTTTTCATAAATTACATATTTAGATTTAAAAAGTGATTATTTCTTTCCTGAATAAAATTTATCATTAAAAAGGGAAAATAATCTTTTTTATTTGTGAATCTTCAAAATAATGGTATAATAAAAATGGTGAGAACATGATAAAACAAATTGCAAATGTAAATATAAATTATGTTGATTATGGTGAAGGAACAAACACTCTTGTTTTTTTACATGGATGGGGACAAAATATCGCAATGATGAAACCAATTGCAGATCCTTTTTGCAAAGAATATCGTATCATCATTCTCGATTTGCCAGGATTTGGGGAAAGCACAGAACCAGATTCTGTATGGAGTTTATATGATTATGTAGAAATGCTTCATACATTTTTAGAAGAACTGAAAGTAACAGATCCAATTCTTTTGGGTCACTCTTTTGGAGGAAAAATAAGTCTTTTATATGGAACAAAATATTCTGTTAAAAAAATTGTAACATTTGGAAGTCCTTATAAAAGAGAAGTTCAAAAAATTAACATGAAAACGAAAGTATTAAAAGGATTAAAAAAAGTTCCAGTTGTAAATAAATTAGAAGGTTTTGCAAAAAAACATATTGGTTCAACAGATTATAAAAATGCTAGTCCATTAATGAGAGAAATAATGGTAAATCATGTTAATTTAGATATATCAAATCAGTTAAATAAAATAAAAGTACCAACTTTATTGATTTGGGGGACTTTAGATGAAGCAGTTCCCCTTGAACAGGCTTATGAACTTGAAAAATTAATTTCGGATGCAGGAGTGGTAGAGTTTCCTAATTGTACACATTACGCATATTTGGAAAACTTAGCAGGAACAATTAACGTATTACGCAATTTCTTATAGGAGGTTTTTATATGTTTTGGACGTTTTTCTTTGCAACAATTCCTTTTTTGGTTGTTATTTTATTGAAATCAAAAAAAGCATTACATATGTTACAGCAAAATTGGTATAATGATGGAAATCGTTATATTGATTGGATTTTGAAAAATCCAAAAAAAGTTTTTGTGGGACTAGATGTATTTTACATTTTATTTTTCTTTGGCAAATTGATTGATACTGAAATTTTATTATTTCTATTTTTTGCGTTTTCCTTAATGGTTGTCGTGACCACATATCAACATATAAGAGAAGAGCAAGTAAAGAAACCATTAGTGGTTACAAAAAGAGTCAAAAGGCTCATTTATACAACCATTCTTTTATATGGCATTATTTATTTATTGATTGGAATCTTCTTTAAGCGAACAAATTTATATCTTTATTTTGCTCTCTTAGGTATTCTTGGATATTTCCATTATTTTGTAATATGGCTCGTAAACATTATCAATAAGCCAATTGAAAAATATGTATTTTATTATTATAAAAGAAAAGCAATTCTTAAATTAAGAAATATGAGTGATATGTCTGTAATTGGAATAACAGGAAGTTATGGAAAGACAAGCAGCAAAAACATTTTGGCCGATATTTTAAATGTCAAATATAATGCCTTCCCAACTCCTAAAAATTTTAATACCACTTATGGAATGATTAATACCATCAATAATTATCTGGACAAGTTTAGCGATTATTTTATTGCTGAAATGGGAGCATTTAAAACAGGTGAGATCAAAGAAATTTGCGATTTGGTTCATCCTAAATATGGAATTTTGACAAAGGTTGGGACAGCTCATTTAGAAAGCTTTGGAAGCAGAGAAAATATTCAAAAAGGGAAGTTTGAACTAATAGAATCACTTCCTAGTGATGGAATTGGAATATTGAATGTAGATGATAGTTACCAGAAATCTTATCGCTTAAAAAATAATTGTAAAATTGTTTGGATTGGCATTGAAAATGAAGCAGATGTACAAGCGACAAATATTAGACTTTCTTATAAAGGAACAAGCTTTGATGTTATTTTTAAAGGGGAAAAAGAAAAATTTCATTTTGAAACAAGATTGCTAGGAAAAGCAAATGTTTATAATATTTTGGCTGGAATAGCGCTTGGGAAAAATCTTGGTATATCAATAGAACAACTAATGTTGGGTGTAAAGAGAATAAATGCAGTAGAACATAGATTAGAACTTAAAAAATATGGGAATATTAATCTTATAGATGATGCTTATAATTCCAATCCAGATGGCTCTAAAATGGCAGTAGAGGTTCTTGGAATGATGCCAGGGAAAAAAATCATTGTAACACCTGGGATGATTGAATTGGGACCTGATGAGTATCAATATAATCAAACATTTGGGGAACAAATAGCAGGTATAGTAGATGAAGCAATATTGATTGGAGAAAAGCAAACAAAAGCGATTTATGAAGGATTAATAAGAAAAAAATTTCCAAAAGAACACATTCATATTTTAAATGATGTGAAATTGGCATTTCCATTAATGCAAAAGTTAGCTGAAAAAGAAACTTATGTGTTGCTAGAAAATGATTTGCCTGATATATTTAATGAAAAATAGAAAGAAGTTGAGTTTATGAAAATTAGAGTAGGAGTTATATTTGGTGGTGCTACAGTAGAACATGAAGTTAGTATTATTTCGGCTGTTCAGGCAATGGGATCAATGAATACAGATAAATATGATATTATTCCAATTTATATTGGGAAAGATCGTGTTTGGTATACTGGGAAGATGCTTATGGATATTGAAGTCTATAAGGACTTAGATATGGTAAAAAGATATGCCAAACAAGTAATGTTGTGTAAAAAAGATGGAGCTTATGTGTTAGAGACAACAAAAGGATTGTTTCGAAAAACGATATCTGAATTAGATATTGCTTTTCCAATTGTTCATGGAAATAATGCTGAAGATGGTACTTTACAAGGACTTTTAGATTCTATTGGCATTCCATATGTTGGAAGTAGGGTACTAGGATCTGCTTTAGGACAAGATAAAGTGATTATGAAGCAAGTAATGAAAGAAGCAGGACTTCCTATTGTTGATTATACATGGTTTTTTGATAATGAATATTTAGAAGATACAGATAATATTTTAAAAAACATCAAAAAGATTGGTTATCCAGTTATTGTAAAACCAGCTACATTAGGAAGTAGTGTCGGGATTACTTATGTAAAAGATCATGATCATATTATTGATGCAATTAATGAAGCAATGCGCTATGATAATAAGATTGTTGTAGAAAAGGCAGTAGAAGAATTAACAGAAGTAAATTGTAGTGTTTTAGGAAATTATGAATATAGAGAAGCAAGTGTATTAGAAGAAGTAATGAGTACCGAGGAATTCTTAACTTACCAAGATAAATATTTGGGAAATGGAAAAGGTTCTAAATCAAAAGGAATGGCTTCTACAAATCGAATTGTACCAGCTAGATTAGATAGCAAAATGACTGAGGAAATTCGTGAATTAGCCAAAGAAGTTTGTCGTGTTTTAAATTTAAGTGGAGTAACTAGAGTCGATTTTTTGATTGATAAAAGTAAAAGTCGAGTTTATGTCAATGAGCCAAATACAATTCCAGGTTCATTATCATTCTATTTATGGGAACCAACTGGGAAGAAATATGAAACTTTATTAGATGATATGATTTCATTAGGAATTAAAGAATTTAAAAGAAGAAGTAAAAAAATAGATACTTTTGAAACTAACATTTTAAGTAATTTTAGTGGAGTAAAAGGTTGCAAAGGACTAAAGGGCGTAAAAGGGACAAAGAGAATGTAAGTTTTGCTTTGATAAAAACTTTTCTTTTTTTAGTAGAAAACTCTAGAATAGAAAGATAATCATAAAAGTGAAAAAGTTTATTGGAATATAACAGTAGTGCAATAGAACTTATAAGTTTTGTTTAAGAAAAATGGAAAAAATAGTTCTAAATTGTACTTTGCAAGTGAGGAAAAATATGAAAGAAATAATAGACTTCATTGTTTTAATCGTTTTATATATGGTTATATTTTATAAAAAATGGAAATCAAAAGGGAAATATGCATTATTTATCAATACTACAATGTATTTATATTTATCAGGTGTGTTATATTTTACTTTAATGCCTATCATAACATCATTGCCTTTTATATTTAATCATCCATATGAATCAATGAATCTAGTTCCGTTTATCGATGTTTTAAGTGGTAGCGGAGATTTCATGAGACAGGTGGGTTTAAATATAATCATGACAGTACCTTTTGGATTTTTATTACCACTAACAGAAGGAAGAAAAACCACATTTTTAAAAGTCATTATTTATAGTTTTTTGTTGAGTTTCAGTATTGAAATATTGCAACCCTTAATAAATGGTTTTAGGTCATCAGATATAACAGATTTAATAACCAATGTGTTTGGTGGAATGATAGGGTATATCATATATTTAATATTGAAGCCTTTAATAACAAAAGTATTATATAAAATAAAGAACAATTAATTAAAAATTGAAAACGAGATAAATTTTTATGTATGACAGAAGTCGTTTTAAAATTTAAAAATTTTTATCAAAGAAACGATGCTATCAAAAAAAGGATTACCACAAATAATCATACAAATTAGAAATGGAAAACTATTAGGAGAAAAGAGGTTTCATATGAAAAGAACGCGGATATTATTAGGTAGTATTCTTATAATAGGTCTTTTGATAGTAGGAACAAGTTTATTTATAAAACAAGACAAAACTCTTTTTTATAATAAAGAATTGACACGTAAAGTTGGAGAAGAAGTTCCAGAACAAATAGAATATAAAATAGGAAAAAAAACATACAAGGAAAAAATTATATGGAGTGATCTTCAAGTAGAAGATGGAAACGTATATTATACAGGAACATATAAAGGAATGTTTTCGGTTAAAAAGAAATTGTATGAAGTAACACTAATAGTAACTGATGATGTAGCTCCTATCATAGAAGGTGTTCAAAATATTGAAATTTATGAGGATGAAGAACTTGATTTATTGAAAGCAGTCAAAGCAACTGATAATAGTCATGATGAAGTTTCTCTTATTTTAAAGGGAGAATATGATATAACAAAAAAGGGAAAATATCTGCTTACTTATGAAGCCAAAGATAAAGTTGGAAATGTTACTACAAAAGAATTTACGTTAACTGTAAAAGAAAAAGTAGTAGAAAAACCAATGGAAACACTAATGCTTCTAAAATAGTAGGAACAACCAAAAAAGGTTATAAAATCGAAATGAAAAATGGTGCTTATTATATCAATAATATTTTAATTGCAAATAAAACCTATTCTCTTCCAAGTACTTATACACCAGGTTTACTTCCAGAGTTAAATAACGCTTTTGAAAAACTGAAAAATGCAGCAGCAGAAGATGGGATAAGTTTAAAAATCATTAGCGGATTTCGTTCTTATCATTCTCAAAACAGTATTTATAACAATTACGTTGCTAGAGATGGAAAAAAAGAAGCAGATACTTATTCAGCACGTCCTGGACATTCTGAGCACCAGACAGGACTTGCAATTGATGTCAATAGTTTGATGTTTGATTTTGGAGAAACCAAAGAAGGAAAGTGGCTGCAAAATCATGCTCATCAATATGGATTTATTATAAGGTATCCTGAAGGAAAAGAAGCAATTACAGGATACAGATATGAACCATGGCATTTAAGATATGTTGGAGAACTTTCAAAAGAATTATATAATGATGGAAACTGGATTACACTGGAAGAATATCTAGGAATTACCAGTAACTATCAAAATTAGCTATTCCATTTTTTAAAAATGTGTTATAATATATTTGTGATTGCCTCGTAGCCAAGTGGTAAGGCATCGGACTCTGACTCCGACATTTCGCTAGTTCGAACCTAGCCGAGGCAGCCAAATATATATTGAAGAAGTGTTGAATAAGAAGAGTATAATCATTGTTTTTTTTTAAGAGACTTCATGGATGGTGAAAATGAAGAAAAAGCAGATTAGAAGAAACTTAGGAGCTTAAAAACGTTGATGGCGTTAACATGAGAGATAATAGAAATATTATGAAGTAAGGTGGTACCGCGACTTTTCGCCCTTACAACATAATATTTTTTTGTTTAAGAGAGGATTGATAAAATGACAAACAAAGAATTGGCAAATTTAATATTTCCAAATATTACAAAAACAATAGCAGATTATGAAAATTTATATCCAAAAAGAAACTTGGATGAAAAAGCAGTAGTGACTCGTTTTGCACCATCTCCAACTGGATTTGTGCATTTAGGTTCTTTATTTTCATCTTTTGTTGCAAGAAAAGTAGCAACGCAAACAAATGGAATTTGTTTTCTTAGAATTGAAGATACAGATCAGGAAAGACTTGTAGAAAACAGTGTAACAGAAATCATTAGAGATTTAAAAAATTATCAAATTGAGTTTGATGAAGGAATGATTAGTGAAGAAGAGGAAAAAGGCAATTATGGGCCTTATATACAAAGCAAGCGAAAAGATATATATCAAGCATTTGCAAAATATTTAATAGAAGAAGGACTTGCATATCCATGCTTTTTAACGGAAGTTGAATTAGCAGAAATTAGAGAAGTTCAAGAAGCTTCAAAAGAAAGAATTGGATGCTATGGAAAATATGCAAAATATAGAGATTTGCCAAATGAAATGGTTGCAGAAAAGATTAACAACGGAGAACCTTATATCATTCGTTTAAAGTCTCCTGGAAATTTTGACAAAAAAGTTGTTGTCAATGATTTGATTCGAGGAAAAATAGAATTTCCAGAGAATGATTTGGATATTGTGATTATTAAAAAAGATGGACTTCCAACTTACCATTTTGCGCATTTGGTAGATGATTATCTAATGGGAACTACACATGTAATTAGAGGGGATGAATGGGTATCATCTTTACCAGTTCATGTACAATTATTTGAAGTATTTGGGTTTAAAGCTCCAAAATATGCTCATCTTTCTCCACTTATGAAAATAGATGAGGAAACGGGTGGAAAAAGAAAACTAAGTAAAAGAAAGGATCCAGAGTTAGCAGTGAGTTTCTATCATGAAGCAGGAATTCCAGAAGAAGCAGTTTTATTATACTTAATGACAATTGCTAATTCTAATTTTGAAGCTTGGTTTGATGCTAACCCAAATTCTTCTATCAATGAATTTACTTTTGATTTTAAAAAAGTGAGTGCAAGTGGTGCTTTATTTGATTTAGAAAAACTAAATAATATTTCAAAAAATTATATTAGCAAATTAAAAGCAACAGAAGTATATAATAGAACTCTTATTTATGCCAAAGAATTTGACTTAGAATTTGCGTCTCTTTTAGAAAAATATCCAGATTATTCTATCGCTATTTTTAATATTGAAAGAGAGCAGAAAAAACCAAGAAAGGATTATGCAACTTTTAAAGAGGTAAAAAAAGAAGTATGGTATATGTACGATGAATATTTTACAGGGGATATCAATTATGAATTTGGAAAAGTAAATGATGAATCCGAAATTCATACTATTTTATCTACTTATTTTACCAAATACTATAATGCAGAAGATGATAAAGAGACATGGTTCAATAAAATAAAAGAATTGTCAAAAGAATTGGGGTATTGTCCTGATATGAAAGAATACAAAGCTGCTCCAGATGCTTATAAAGGAAATGTAGCAGATATTAGTACCGTTATTCGAGTTGCGCTTACTTCTAAATCACAAACTCCAGATTTATATGAAATTTTAAAATTATTGGGAATAGAAAGAATTCAAAATAGAATTTCTAAATTTTGATATGATGATTGTAAAAAAATGGAATTTGAGTTATTTATGTGAAAGTAAAGAAAAGTGGCAAGAGTTAGGAACCAAATTAGCGCAAAAAATAGAAGATCTTAAAAATTGTTTTTTAAAAATTGAAACGGTAAATGATATGAAAGATTTCATTGAAACAAAAATAGAAATGGATCAGTTGATAGAACAGATATATTGTTATCCAAAAAGATTTCTAGATTTAAATAGTCAAGATGAAGAAGCAAAAACAATGTTTCATAAGGCGCTTTCTTATTATGAAGAAACAGAAAAGGTGGATGCTTTATTCAAAAAGTTTATTTTAGAAAATTCAGAATTGGTAAATAAATTTCTCTCAAAATTTCCCTATTTTAAAAGATATATAGAACTTATTTATCAAATGAGTGAGCATCAAGTACAAAATGAAGAAGCCTATGTGGCACTCCAAAAACAGTTAGAAGTACTTCAAGATATTTATCGTTCTTTGATAAGAGGAGACATGATATTTAGGATACCTGAAACAGGAGAGATTGTGACAGAAGCAATGCTTTCTAAGCTTTCTCATTCTAAAAATGTAGAAGATCGAAAACATGCTTTTGAAATTACTATGGATGCTTATAAAAGTATTTCTAATACTCTAGCAACTATTTATCAAAATAAGATATTAACAGAAGAAAAGATTGCTAATCAAAAAGGATTTACATCTCATTTAGAAGCTAGATTATATGAAGATACATTACCAGATTCTATCATTTCTAGTTTCATTACAGTTGTAAGAAATCATTTGGAAATAGAACATCAATTTATTCAATATAAAAAAGCTACATTAGGGTTGCAAGAATTTCATCTATATGATATGTCAGAAACTGTTTTTTCTAATGATGTAAAAAAGTTTTCTTTAGAAGAAGCACTAGAAATTTTAAAACAAAGTTTTGGAATACTAGGAGAAGAATACATAAAACGGTTAGAAGAAGGATTTTTTAATGGGTGGATAGATTTACAACCATCAAAAACGAAACGAAAAGATTCCTTTAGCTGTATTACTTATAGTGGAGTTCCTTATACTATGTTACAGTATCATGGGGATATGAATTCTTTGCGGGTTCTTGCTCATGAGACAGGACACATGGTTCATACTTCTTTTGCAAAAGAAAATAAATTTGAATACTTTGAATATTCTCTTTTCTTGGCCGAAATTGCTTCGAAAGTGCATGAAATACTGCTATATCATTATTTAATTGAAAAAAGTGAAAATGAAGAAGAAACTTGTTATTTAGTAGAACAGATGCTATCTAATTTTTGTACCTCTTTATTTTCACAATCGATGTTAACAGAATTCGAATTAGAAGTCCGTAAAAAATTACAAAATCAGGAATCTATTCAAGCAAAAATGTTACAATCTTTGTACTTATCTTTGGCAAATACTTACTATGGAGAGGCTTTTACAAGTGATGAATATGCAGGAATGAATTTTGCCAAAATCCCTCATTTTTATCTTTATCCATCTTATTATGTATGGCAGTATGGTGTTGGAATATCCATTGCTCATAAAATAGCAGCAGATTTAATTGATGATAAAAATAATATGAGGAAAAATTATCTTGACTTTTTGAAAGTAGGAAATCGATTAAATGTAATAGATTCTTTGAAACTTGTTGGAATAGATTTGGAAAATGGTGCTTATATCGAAGAAGCTTGTGACTTTATGAAAGAGAAAATGAAGGTGTTAAAACGATGAAAGAAATAGAAAATATTTTATTAAAACCTGATATTCTAACTTCTATCCAAGAAAATCAAGAAGCTTTATTTTCTTTAGTTCCTGAGTTGAAAACTATGGTAAAGTTTCCTCATAATCATCCTCATCATCATTTAGATGTTTGGGGGCATACTTTATTGGCTCTTTCTTTTAGTGAGGTAGATTTGGAAATAAGACTTGCCTTGTTGTTGCACGATATTGGAAAAACAACTTGTTATCAGGATGGAGAGGTGAGACATTTTCGTGGTCATCCATATGAATCCTTTCATATTTCTGTGCCAATATTAGAAAGACTGGGATATTCTTCTAGTGAAGTTGCCAGAATTGGATTTTTAATTGCTTGCCATGATGAAAGTGCAAAAAAAGCAGCAAATGAAATGCCAAAGGAATTAATATGCAAACTTGTAAAAATGCAATATTGTGATGCCTTAGCTCATCATCCAGATTATGTTGAAAGAAAAGTAAAGCGAATTGATGAGGTAGTAGGGGATCTTGATTTATCATTAGAAACTTCAATTATAAAACAACAATAGTTGTTTTTTTATGTACAAAATAATTTAATAAACAAGTGGGAAAATGATGATCGATTTCTTTTTGTGAATTCAATTTATTTACTAAAAAAACAGTATGTGATAAAATAAAGATAATAAGGAAAGTAGTGGAAGTATGTCAAAGAATTATCAGTCGTTATTTAGTTTGAGGCTTTTAAAAAGCGTTATTGGTATATTTACAAGTAACTTTTTGGTTTTATATTTTTTAGAACTTAATAATCAAAATATTTTGCCTCTTGGAATTTATTATATTGTTGTTTATCTTACCATTTTTTTAACGATTTTCTTTGTTAGAAATATTTGTAAAACAAAAAAAGGATACATTTGCTTCGTATTGGCATTTTATTAAATTTCATTTATTTTTTATTGCTTGCCATATTAAAAGAAAAGATTATTTCTTATGTTTGGCTTATTGGATTAGTCTATGGACTAGAAGAAGGCTTTTATTATTCTATTTATAACAATTTCGAATCGACAGGAATCAGTAATGAAGAAAGAGCTAAATTTATTGGTTCTTATACTGCATGGGATGCGATTTTAGGAATGCTGATTCCAATTTTTTTTGGTTCTTTGATTAGTGCAGAAGGATTTGGAAGAGCAGTAATTGTTGTGTTAGCTTTAGTAATGTTTCAAATTGCTTGTTCTCTTATTTTCAAAGATTCTCATATTCCAAGAGCAGATAAAACAGATTTAAGAGGGTATGCAAAACTAATAGAAAGAAAAACCTACGTTCAGAAGTCCTATTTATTGTCTATTTTTGAAGGTTTTATTTATAATGGAGCTTTTAATAGTATCGTTACGGTTTATATTATTAAAGTATTTAGTAATAGTTTTGAATTGGGAATTTTTACAGCTTTATTTAGTTTGGTAACTTGTATTTGTGGAATTTTGTTTGCAAAAAAAGTAAAAGAACAAGACTATCAGAAATTATTAAAATTTTCTACTTTTTTCATGATTACAGGAATTATTTTTATTATGATTGCTTGTAATATATTTACTATAATTTTATTTAATTTTCTCCTAGTCTTTTCAAAATCTTTAATGACCTTGATTAATGAAAAGAACAAATTTGATATTACTAATTTGTCAGATATCAAAAATAAGTATAAAGAAGAATACTTTTTGGGGGTAGAAGGTTCTTTGATGATTGGAAGAATTATGAGTTATGGCATTTTCATTTTATTTTCTTTTGCAACAACAGTAGTGGAAACCAATCTGATTTTAGTAATTTTCATGCTTGTTATCTTTTGTTTAGGAGCTGTTTCTATTGCACTGAATAAAGAAAGAAGAGTGCAAGAAAATAAAAATCATTCCATTTCAAAAAATATGTTAAGAGAGCAAAAATGAGTTATTATGTAATATATATTACGATATTGATAAAGGAGGAAATAATATGAAAAATAAAAAAATTACAAGAAAAATTACTCAAGGAATGTATGTTTTAACAACTCAAAATGGTGGCTGTATTGTAGATGCAGTTTCGCAGATTAGTGCAGGTGAAAGTCCTCTTATTTCTGTAGCTGTTATGAAAAAGAATTACACTAATGAGCTACTTCATACAAATGACAAACTCGCCCTTTCTATTGTTGGAATGAATACAAATCCTGACATTATAAAAACATTTGGTTTCAATTCTATGAGAGATATCAATAAATTTGAAAAAGTAGAAACAAATGAAGTAGAAGGCGTTCCTGTAATTCTAGATTCTTTAGGGTATATGATTTTAGAAAAAGTTGATATGGTAGAAAATGATACCCATACTTTATTTATAGGAAAGCTCATAGAAGCAGATATTTTTAAAGAAGAAGATGCTATGAGTTATGGTTATTATCAAGAGCATAAAGAGGAATTATTAAAAGTGACAACAGAGGCTGGAAAAACTGCTTGGGTTTGTACCATTTGTGGGTATGTATATTATGGTGAGGAGTTGCCTGAAGATTTTGTATGTCCTATTTGTGGGGTAGGAAAAGAACTATTTCAAAAAAAATAGTCCTTTTTTTCTTTCTATGTTATACTAGTGATAGGTGATAATGTGAAAACAATAACAATAAAACAACCATTTGCTACTTTAATTGCAGCAGGATTAAAAGAATATGAATTTAGGACTTGGAAAACAAACTATCGTGGGAAAATTTATATCCATGCAGGATTAGGTACAGATACAAAAGCAATCGAAAAATTTAAAGATTACAATTTAGAATATCCAAAAGGAGAAATCATTGCTGTTGCAGAGTTAGTAGATTGCATCGTAATAGATGAGGAAGTTAAAAAAGAATTACAAGAAAAAAATTCACTTGTTTATTCTGGGGTTATTCATGATACTTCTTTTCAGGGTTATGGGTTTCAACTAGCCAATATTAGAAAAGTAAAACCTATTTCTGTGAAAGGAAAACTTGGACTTTGGAATTATGAACCAGAAACGCTGGAGGAATAACATGATAGAAGAAGAAATTTTTAAAGATGCTTCCTATGATAAGCAGAAGTTATTAGAGTATGGATTTCAAGAAAAAGAAGATGGCTTTTATTATGAATCTTTTCTTTATCGAAATGAATTTAAGGTAGAAATTAGAATTCCTAAAAAAGGTGCTATAAAAGGAAAAATGATAGAAATATCTACCAATGAAGAATTTTTTAATTTCAGATTAAATACAGATGGAGCTTTTATAAATTCTTTAAAAGAAGAATATTGTAAATTACTAGAAAATATCAAAGAAAATTGTTTTCATTGGACACCAAAGAGAACAAGTTGGGTCGTTCCTGCTAGTGTAACAAGGTATGATGTAATATCACATTTTGAAAAATATGATACGATTACTTGGAGGCAGACTACAGATATCAAATTACATGATATTGTATATATTTATATTGGTAGCCCAATTTCTTCCATTGTGTATCAGTGTGAAGCAATTCGCGTAAATTTTGTAGGGGAACATCAGAATACCATGGAATTAAAAAGGATAACAAAATATGATGAAGGAATCTATACTTTAAAGAGACTTCAAGAATATGATTTGAAAGCCATTAGGGGAGCTAGAAAAATGCCAGAAAGAGCAATTGAATTAATAAATGGAAAAGAGGAAAAATAATGGAACAAGAACAAACTGTAAATTCTACTGTAGAAGTAGAACCTTTATTCAATGAATATGTAGATTTTGAGACTTTTAGCAAGTCTGATTTTAGAGTTGTTAAAATAAAAGATTGTAAAGCGGTCTTAAAAAGTAAAAAGCTATTAGAATTTACTTTAGATGATGGAACTGGGGTAGATAGAACCATTTTAAGTGGAATCCATGCCTATTATGAGCCAGAAGAACTAATAGGGAAAACAGCCATTGCAATTTTAAACTTACCACCTAGAAATATGATGGGGATAGATTCTTGTGGGATGTTAATTTCAGCAGTTCATAAAGAAAATGGAGAAGAAAAATTACACCTTCTTTTAGTCGATGACAGCATTCCAGCAGGAGCAAAACTATATTAAATAGACTTTAAAATTTAAAAGAAACGCTTTGATAAGAAATTATGAAAGCTTTTTTTGTGTACTTGTTACAATATTACAATATTGTAACATAGAAAAAACAGATACGTGCTATAATAAAAGCGAGGGGATAGAATGAAAAAAATACTAATTATAGAAGATGATGAAACCATTAGAACTGAATTAGCAGAGTTATTAGAAGTATCTGGATATACACCTATTATTTTAACAAGTTTTAAACAATCCGAAGAAGAAATTCTTCGTGAAAACC
>CANRVY010000027.1 GCA_947643405.1 uncultured Mycoplasmatota bacterium
TTTCATGTTTGGCTTTTGCAACAAATATTTTTACTTCTCTTCCATCTTGAAATCTATCTTGAAGACTTTTTTCTAATGTTTGATATTCTAACAAGTCTTTCTTTTGATACTGATAATTTAATATCCAAAATATAGTTACTGGATAAATTCCACTATAATTTTCATCACCTTTTTGCCAGTCTAGTCTACTAAAATAATTCATATAAATATTGGTTCTATTTTCTAAGCTTCCACATCTACGATTCTGCATTTCTACAATTACATAATGTCTACCATTCATAAGCACCAAATCACATTCTCCTGCTTTTAAACCTTTATTCTTATTTGGTATTCTTGGACTAATAAAATGATATCCTGACAAATCAAAATTAAAAACATCCCTTAACATTTGTTTTAAAAGTATAAAATTACTAAATACACATTTAAATAAATAATCATTACTTAAGTTATAAAATTGTTGTTTCATATAAATTCCTCTTTTCTAAGAAGAATTACTATCTACATTATAATAGAATTTATTATATCTTGTCAAGTAGATAATAATTTTCCTCAAAAGTATTATTCTATAAAAATAAAAGAAAGTCCTATCTTTTATCAAAAAAATAATAGATTTTGAAAAAAAGGACTAAAAAGTCCTATTTTACAACAATGTTAACAAGTTTTTTAGGAACTGTAATCATCTTTACAATTTCTTTTCCTTCAATATTCTTTTTCACATTTTCTATTTCTAATGCAAGACGTTCCATTTCTTCTTTAGAAGTATTTGTTTCAACTACTAGTTTTCCTCTTACTTTTCCATTTACCTGAACAATCATTTCATAACTATCTTCAATCGTTTTTGCTTCATCATAAGTTGGCCATGAAGATGTTGCTATTGTAGTATTGTACCCTAAATATACATTCCATATTTCTTCTGTAATATGAGGACAAACTGGATTTAATAGTTTCACAAATCCTTCTGCATACTCTCTTGATATTTTCTCATTTTTATATACCGCATTGATAAAAATCATCATTTGACTGATTGCTGTATTAAAATTCAAAGTTTCATAATCTTCTGTTACTTTCTTTACCGTTTGATGATAAATTTTCTCAAGTTCTAAAGTGTTTTCTTCTACTACTTTCCCCTCTTCAAAAATACGATAAATTCTATCTAAAAACTTTTTAGAACCATCAAGTCCTGTTTGACTCCAAGGCTTATCTGCTCCAAGTGGACCCATAAACATTTCAAATAAACGTAATGAATCTGCACCATGAGTCCTTACTACATCAGATGGATTTACAACATATTTTGGATAGCGTTTTCCCATCTTTATTCCATTTTCTCCTAAAATCATTCCTTGAT
Source organism: uncultured Mycoplasmatota bacterium (assembly GCA_947643405.1). Classification (GTDB taxonomy): domain Bacteria; phylum Bacillota_I; class Bacilli_A; order RF39; family UBA660; genus MGBC102946. The sequence continues at coordinate 1,346 of CANRVY010000027.1, forward strand.
GAACTAATTTTTGAAATGGTTCTTTTACTGGGACAATTCCTTTATCGTATAAATATTCATTCCAGAATCTTGAATATAATAAATGCCCTACTGCATGTTCTGGACCGCCTACATATAAATCTACTGGCAACCAGTGTTTTAATAATTCTGGATCTGCAATCGCATTTTCATTTTTTGGATCAATATATCTTAAGAAATACCAACTAGACCCTGCACTTCCTGGCATTGTTGAAGTTTCTCTAATTCCTTTTTGTCCGTTCATTACAACATTTTTCCACTCTTCAGCATTTTCTAATGGTGCTTTCCCATTTCTACCTTTATAATCTTCCATTTTTGGTAAAATTAAAGGAAGTTCAGAATCTTCTAGTACTGCCATTGTTCCATCTTCCATATGAACAATAGGAATAGGTTCTCCCCAGTAACGTTGACGTGCAAAAATCCAATCTCTCAAACGATAATTGATTTGTTTTTTTCCTATATTGTGTTCTTCTAACCAGTCTACCATTTTTTTGATCGCATCTTCTTTATTTAATCCATCCAAGAAGCCTGAATTGATATGAATTCCATCTCCTGTCATAGCACTTTCACGAATGTCAATATCATTATTTTCATCTTTTAACACTTGAATAATTGGAATATTAAATTTTTTCGCAAAGTCATAATCTCTTTCATCATGAGCTGGAACTGCCATAATTGCTCCTGTTCCATAGGTTGCTAAAACGTAATCAGAAATCCAAATTGGTATTTGTTCATTATTTACAGGATTAATTGCATAAGCTCCAGTAAATACACCAGTTTTTTCTTTGTTTAATTCTGTTCTTTCCAATTCTGATTTTGTTGCACATAATTTTTGATATTCTTCTACTGCTTTTTTACACTCTTCTGTCGTAATTTCATTTACAATTTTATGTTCTGGAGAAAGTACACAGTAAGTTGCTCCAAATAAAGTATCTGGACGCGTTGTAAATACTGTAAAGTCAAGAGAAGAACCTTCTATTTTAAATGTTACCAAAGCTCCTATTGATTTTCCAATCCAATTTCTTTGAATTTCTTTGGTTGATTCTGGCCAATCTAGTTCTTCTAAATTTTGAAGCAATTTTTCTGCATATGCTGGGATATCCATAACCCATTGTTTCATATTTTTTCGAATAACTGGATACCCTCCACGTTCACTTTTTCCATCGACTACTTCATCATTGGATAATACAGTACCTAGTTCTTCACACCAATTTACTGGCATATCAATATATTTTGCATATCCATCAAGATATAATTTTTTGAATATCCATTGAGTCCATTTATAATAATCTGGGTCTGTTGTAGATAATTCTCTACTCCAATCATAAGAAAAACCAAGTGATTTAAGTTGTCCTTTAAAAGTTCCAACATTTTCAAATGTAAATTTTTCTGGGTGGTTTCCTGTATTGATTGCGTATTGTTCTGCTGGAAGACCAAAAGCATCCCATCCCATTGGATGTAATACATTATATCCTTGCATTTTTTTCATACGTGATACAATATCCGTTGCTGTATATCCTTCTGGATGCCCTGCATGCAACCCTACTCCTGATGGATAAGGAAACATATCAAGAGCATAAAATTTAGGTTTGGAAAAATCCCAAATATCTGTTTTAAATGTTTCATTTTCTTCCCAATATTCTTGCCATTTTTTTTCTATTTTTTTAAAATCATACATATTTATTTACCTTCCTTCTTTTTATAAAACATTCCTATCAAACAATAGCACAACATAATAAATGGAACGAGTATTACAAATCCAACCAATAATTTTAAAATATAATTATTTATAAAATCTGTAATGAAAAAAGTAAATGCAATAATAAGACTATTTGCCAAAGCAATAATGCGAGCAAAATTTTTCATATTAATTTTAGAAGTAATGAGCTTATACTTTTTAATAATAAAAGCTGCTTGACCACTCTTTTCAAATTCTTTTATTTTCTTCTTATTATGAATTACTGTAATAGCATACAATAAATAAATGAAGAAAAAAACAATAAAAGTTACAATAATTCGTTCCATAAAATACCTCCCAACAAAAAAATATCATGATGTAAGGACGAGTATAACCCGCGGTACCACCTTACTTCATAATATTTTATTATGCACTTACTCTGTTAACGAATGAGCTCCGCTATTATCAAATAGAACTAGATAAACAAGTTCAGAAATTTGATATACAGATTTTCACCAACCATCTGCTCTCTACAATACTTTCATTTCTTACTACTTTTATCTTCCGTTTTTTATTTGCTCCATGTCAAATATTATAATATAAGTTTTTATAATATTCAAGCTTTTTTTATACTTGGTCAATATATTCTAACAATTTCAAGAACAATTTCATAAACTTTCGCTCTAAAATTCCTCGATTTGCCATTTTACGAATTTCAATTCGTTTTTTCTTAACTGTTAATTCTGGATTAAACAAAACTGCATCTACTTTTTCTTTTAATTCTGTTTCGATCTGTAAATCACTAATAATTCCTTCAATATCTTCATTAATTAAACGAACTGCATCAATTTCAATATCTTTTCCTTTACAGTTAATAGTTAATTGACCAATTGTTTTTACATTTTTTACTTCTACAATAAAATCAGGCCCCTCTACATAAGACTCGTATCCCAATTTTGTTTCATTAAAGTAAACAATAACATCTTTAGATTGTTTTGTATTTCGAAATCTGAATTTATAATTTCTAGTTGCTGGTACAATTCCACTTTTTCCTTCTAGTGCTCTTACAATGACAGTATAATTATTTGGCATGTAATTATAATCAATGGATGTTAACAAGTAAAATCCTTTACGATATAAATCACTAACTCCATCATCTTCATAAAGTTTATAAACATTATTTTTTCCAGGGAAGATTTGTATTTCCATATTTTTTGGTGGTGTAGTATCATTTGGGTTATCATTCTCTCCAAGCGGTATAATAGAACCAGCACGCACAAATACTGGATAGTCTTGGTCTCTAAAGAAAGTTGTATAGTTTCTTCCCCCTGGAAATTTTTTCCCTGTTACAAAGTCATACCAAGTGCCTTCTGGCATAAAGAATTTATGCACAACACGATTCATGACATAATCTTTCTTTTTGATAATTGGTGAAACAAAGAAAGCGCTTCCAAAATAATATTCGTTTTTATATAATGGATCATCAACCATTTCTGGATACTGATAATAAACAGGTTCTATTAAAGGAGTTCCAAATTGATGATATTTATAGGCTTCTGTATAAAGATATGGAATTAATTTGTGACGTAATTGTAAATAATTTTTTGTAATCCCATAAGTCTTCATACTCCAACGCCAAGGTTCTCTTTTATAATATTTTCCAGCTTCTGCACCAAATTTCATGATTGGAGAAAATACGCCTAACTGAACATAACGAATATAAAGCTCACTATCCTCTACCCCTTTAAAGTATCCTCCTATATCATGACTCCAAAAACTCACTCCCATATTCGCCGCTGCTAAATTATGAAGAGGTATTTTTTTTAATGTCTCCCAACCTACTGTAGTTTTTCCTGAATATAAAACAGGATATCTATGTGGAGCTACAAAAGTATTCCTAGCAAGCACCATTGGTCTTCTTTTGTAGTTTCTTGTCATATCATAAAATTGATAATGTTTTAAAGCTTGAAGTTCAGCTATTTTTTGTTTGTCAAAATAATCAATCCAAAAGAAATCTGCTCCTATAGCATCTAATGGATGAATAAATAGTTTTAAATAAACATCAACAATTTTTGGTTCAAATACATTAAAAGGAATTACGCCCTTTTCATCTGCTCCTAAATACATCTTGGCTTTTTCATAATATTCATCGATTGGGTAAAAACCTTCCATAGGACTAATATTAAGTCCTAAACGAATTCCTTTAGAATGGAGATAATTTATCATTTCAGTTGGGGAATGAAATAGTTCTTTGTTCCATGTAAAACCAGTCATTAAATGTTTTTCTTTTTCATAAGTTCTAATATGCCAATCCTTATCTAATAATAAAACAGATAAAGGGATTTCATAACGATGAAAATCATCAATCAATGTCTTTAATTCTGCGTCATTATAAGTGATATTTCTGTTCCACCAATTTCCAAGGGCATATCTAGGAATCAGAGCTGGCTTTCCTGTAATGGCAAAATAATCTTTTAAACATAAATCAAAATCTTTATTATAGCAGAATAGATATAGATCAATTGCTTCGTTTTCTCTAGGAGATAATGTTCCATTTGGATTTAAAATATCTGTTTTAGAGTCATCAATACTAACAAAGCCATCAATAGAATAAAGTGCTTTTCTAAAATGAACTTTACCATGTTTATCAGAAAGTTCTGTTCCTGGGGCTCCAAAATTTCTTACTTCAGGATGACCATAATACCAAACACGATCCGTATTTTTTAATTCTACTTTTAAATTAGACATTGGATTTACTTTTCCACCATAAAAAGGCTTTTCTTTTGTATAATAAAGTTTTAAATAACTTGTTTCAATTTCTAAATAAGTATTATCTTCTTTTTTATCAAATTTGCATTCTGGCAGCGCTCGATACCATATTTGATTAGTTGGAACATCTAGAAAATTACCTGTTTCGCTATATTCTAAACGTAATAATCTTTCTGTTAAAACAGTAATACGATACTTTTGTCCTCTTATGATCTGTTTAGGATTCATAAGGGCTAGCTCATGATTCATTTCAAATTGTTCTCCTAGATTATACATGTTATCACTTTCCTTTTATAATTCTTCTATTTTCATAAAGTTTGTATGTTTGACTTCTTTAAATGGATATCCTCCTGTTACAATAATTTTATCACCCTCTACTGTGTCCATTAAAGTCTTTGTAATTTCCTTTGAGCGCTTAATAATTTTATCAAATGAACTTAAATCTTCAATAAGTACTGGTGTTACTCCAAAATGAAGATTTAAACTTTTTACGGTATTCATATCAGGGCTTACCGCAATTATTGGACAGCTTGGACGAAAACGACTCATTTTTCTAGCTGTATAACCACTAATAGTAGGAGCAATAATCGCTTTACATTTTAGTCTATCTGCACATTCTGCAACACTATATGCTATCATTCCAGTAATGTCTTGTTTTTCTGTTCTCATTGCTTTATCTAATAATTCTAAATAATTGATATCTTCTTCTGCTGATTCAATAATTTTTTCCATAATTGACAAAGTCTCAATAGGAAATTTTCCTACTGTTGTTTCTCCAGATAACATAACTGCATCTGCACCGTCTAAAACTGCATTGGCAACATCAGACACTTCTGCTCGTGTTGGTCTTGTATTTGTTTCCATAGTAGCTAATAATTCTGTTGCTACAATACTTACTTTCCCCATATTATGGCATTTACTAATGATACTCTTTTGAATACCTGGAACTCTCTCCATTGGAACTTCTACCCCTAAATCTCCTCTAGCAATCATAATTCCTTCACTTACTTTTATGATTTCATCAATTTCTTCTATCGCTCTTTCATTCTCGATTTTAGCAATAATCCCAATATGATCATTGTTTAAATCAATTAAGATATCATTTACATTTAATACATCTTCAGCGCTAGACACAAATGATAAAGCTAGATAATCTACTTTCATTTGATTTGCATATAAAATATCATTTCGGTCTTTACTGCTTAAGAATGGCATTGATAATTTGATTCCTGGTGCATTTAAACCTTTATTGTCTTCTAACACGCCTTCTTTCAAAACTTCGCAAAGCAAATAATTTGTTCCTTTTTCAACTACTTGTAATTCAATCATTCCGTCATCTAATTTTAAAATAGAGTTATATTTGACATCATTTAATAGGCCTTTATAGTTCACACTAAATTTTGTGCTATCTCCAACTAGGTCTTCCATATAAATTCGAATATAAGAACCTTTTGCTAATAAAGCTTTTCCACCAACAAATTTTCCAGCTCTTACATTTGGTCCTTCTGTATCTAACATAATCGAAACATTGGTCTTCAATTCTTCATTTAATTTATGGATTTTATCAATTACATTTGTACAAAAATCATAACTAGCATGTGTTAAATTAAGCCTAATAACATCCATTCCATTGGCAATTAATGATTTTAAAGTTTCTTCATCACTACTGGCTGGACCTATGGTTGCGATAATCTTAGTCTTATTCATAGTATCACCTTATAATATTATACCAAGATTTGCCATTCCTACAAAGAGATTTTTTTAAAATTAAGTAAAAAGATAAGCATTTAACACTTATCTATTCATTACTATTGTTTGTTCCTTCTGTTTCTTCCAACATTACTTGATAAACATATTGATTATTTTCTAATGTTATCTTTATTTGTAAATCATCCTGAAACAATTCCTTTGTAATTGGATTTCTAACTTCTTCTTGTAATACTCCTGAACGTTTAATTTCTCCTAATGTAATATAATTAATGGTTCCTTCTTCTGGTAAAACATCAGTATTTTTAATAGCATAATCTCTTGCAGCTCTTTCAATAATTTTTATCTGATCATTATATAATTTCTGTTTATTATTCTTAATTGTTTTTGAAACAACTGGAGTAATCAAAAGAGCAAGAAGCGCTAGTACAGTTAAAACCCCTAATACTTCTGTTAATGTAAATCCTTTTTTTCCCATAGCGTCACGTCCTATTCTTCTTTTATTATAATAGAAAAAAGAATAAATGACAAGCATTTATTCTAATACCTCTAAAGTTCTGACAATTAGTTGATATTTATCAAATCTTTTTTCTACTTTTCCATGAAATTGAATAATATTTCCGATTTTTATATCTGGATATTGTTCATAAGTTTTTGGAAATAATACAATATCTAAATTCGATATTTCATCACTTCCCGTAATAAAACACATGGTATCGTTATTTTTAGTGCCTACTTCTTTTTTCTTATCTACATAAGCAATGATCGTTACATTTTTATCAAAATACTCTTCTACTTCTGACAATAATAAGTTTTCATTTAATTTGATTCTGTATTCAGTTACAGGATGATTGCTCAAATAAAAACCAAAAATTTCTAATTCATACTCCATTAATTCATGATTGGTATATTCCTCTTGCTCTTCTAATTCTGGCTTTAATGCATACTCTTCTGGTAAGTCTTTTACTAATTCTCCATAATTAATAATTAAATCAAGATTATAAATTAAAGTTTGTTGATTCATGCCAAATGACTTAAAACATCCTGCTTTTATTAAACTTTGTAATGTTTTTATATTAATACTTTTTCCATAACATCTTTTTATAAAATCATAAATATCTATAAAAGATCCATTCTTTCTTTCTTCTATAATCTGATTCACTGCATTAATTCCAAGATTTTTAATATTGGAAAGTGGAAATCTTATTCCATTTTCTTCTACAATGTATTCTTTTCCACTTTTGTTGATATCAGGTTTTAATATTTCAATATGATTTATTTTGCATTCATAAATATAGTCTTTTGTCTTAATACTTCCAATATGCATATTCAATAAATGTTTCATAAAATAAAGTGGATAATGTGCTTTTAAGTAGGCCATTCGATAAGAAATCATTGCGTAAGCAACTGAATGAGCTCTATTAAATCCATAATCTGCAAATTTTAAGATTAAATTATATACTTTAGTTGCAATCTCTTCTTCATATCCTCTCTCTACTGAACGGTTTATAAATCTCTCTTTTTCTTTTAACAAAACAGATTCCTTTTTCTTACTCATAGCTCTTCTTAAAATGTCTGCTTCCCCTAACGTATATCCCGCCATAATATTAGCAATAGCCATTATTTGCTCTTGATATACAATAATTCCATATGTGTTTTCTAAGACTGGCTTTAAATCTGGATGTAAGTAATCAATCTTTTCTTTTCCATGTTTTCTTTTAATATAAGAGTCTATATTATTCATTGGCCCTGGGCGATATAAGGCTAATGCTGCGAACAAGTCCTCAAATGTTGTTGGGCGAAACTTTCTTAAGAAATTTTTCATTCCATCACTTTCAAATTGAAAAATTCCCATTGTGTTAACTGTTGTAAATACTGATAAAGCTTTTGCATCTTCTGCTTCTATAGTATCAAATGTTAAATTTTCAGGAATATCTTTTAAGGTATCTGCGATGAGTGTTAAGTTTCGAAGCGCTAAAAAATCCATTTTCAAAAGTCCTAACGATTCTAAATATTCCATAGAATATCCAGTTAAATATCCATCTACAGCTTTTTGTAATGGAATTATTTCGTCTAAATCTACTTGCGACATAACAATACCAGCAGCATGAATACTTGTATGACGCTTTAATCCTTCTAATTTTAAAGATATTTGATACATTTTTTTTAATTCTGGATTTGTATTCAAATAATTTTGAAGTTTCTTGCTATTTTGATAATTTTCCTTTAAAGAAATTCTAGAATCCAAATATTTACATACTTGGTCAACAAGTGAAAGTTCAATGTTCATAACTCGTCCCACATCACGAATTGCTTGCTTTGATCCTAATGTTCCAAACGTAATAATGGGTGCAACCTTTTTCATTCCATATTTTTCCATACAGTATTTCACTACTTGATCTCTTTTGGTATATTCAAAATCAATATCAATATCTGGCATTGTTATTCTCATTGCATTTAAAAATCGTTCGAACATAAGATCATATTTAATAGGATCTATTGTTGTAATATTTAATAGATAAGCTACTAAAGATCCAGCAGCACTTCCTCTTCCAGGGCCTACTAAAATATCGTGTTCTTTGGCAAATTTTACATAATCCCAAACAACTAAGAAGTAATTGCAAAACCCCATCTCTTCAATAACAGAAAGTTCATATTTTAATCTTTCAATATATTTTTTTGAAACCATTTCTCCAAATATTCTTTTTAATCCTTCTTTACATAATTGTTTTAAGTAAGTAAGGGCATCAATATGATCAGGACAGTTATAGATAGGAAGCAAATTTTTATGAGTTTCAATTATTAAATTACAATCATTTTCTATTTTCTGATTATTTTGAAAATCTTTTTCTGGATATTTCTTTTTTATTTCTTCTATCACAGAAAAAGCATAATTATGATAATCATTCTCTACATTTTCTAATGTCATCCCTTCTCTAATACCATTCAAATATTGTAAATAAAGAGCATCTTTTTTTTCAAAATATAAAATTGGATTACAATATACACATTCTATTTCTTCTGGTAATTGTTTTCTTTCTTCTTCATTCGCATATCCAATATATATTTCTATAAATATCTTTTTAAGGTCTGACAATAAAGTAAGACTATGAAATGGAATAATACAAATGATATCACTATGGTATTTTGTTAAATCTAATAATGTCAAATTTCTTTCACTTTTCAAAGTCTCCAATTTTAATAAATTTTGGTAGCCCTGATAATTTTTACAATATAGAAGAATTGGCATTTTCTCTATCATTATTTCTAAGCCTATAATTGGCTTAATACCATTATTTTGGCAAGCACGATAAAAATCCATTACCCCATACATATTCTGATCTGTAATAGTTAAAGTTTTAATATTATTCTCTCTAGCATATAAGATCAAATCTTCAATTTTAATCAAACTAGATAATAATGAGTTATCTGTTTTTATATATAATGGTACATAACTCATAAAAACACCTTCTTACTTCTATATACTATCATATCAGAAGAACAATTGTTCGTCAATTGTTGCAAGAAAAAAGTATCACTTTTTGTGATACTTTTATTTATAACTTAGTTGATATGGATTTCCAGCTGTACCATTTCCACCTGTAATAATTACGTTTGGATTCAATTCAATAACTGGTCTTAAGGCACGCTCTCTTCCTGCCATTAAAGCAAAATCTGAACCTCCTAAACTTGTTAAATACCAAGAATATCCATCGTATTCATCATTATAGTTGATTGCCCATGCTGTAAGTCCGTCAACACGTCCTGTAGAACTTGATCCAGACATTAATTCTCCAACACTTGGTAGTCCAACATATGCATAAGTATAATTTGTACTAGCAATTAATGTTGTTTTCTTTGGATTTTGTCCTAGTCTATAAGCATTATAATACCATTTTGTTAATAATAACATATCTTTTTCCTTATCACTAAATGTATTATAGACTGTATTATTTAAGTAATGTGCTACTTCACCTTCTTTTGTTATATCAAATGTTCCATATGTTCCATATTCCATAACTTTATATGTATCTTTTCCTGATTCTTTGAAGAATCCATCTAAGATCAATCTTGTTGAAGTTCCATCTACTTGCATAATACGCCAAGTTTGATTTCCAAATGTTACATATTCTCCACTATTACGTTTATTTAAAAGTGTATTAACTTTTGCTGTTTCATTGTTTTGAATGTAATATGGATCTGCTTTTGTTCCTTTTCCTGATGCTATTTTTACATCTGCTGATAATGTAACAACTGGTCTCATCGCATATGGTTCCCAACTCTTATATCCAGTTTTTGCAACTCCATTATTGTGTACAACTACAAGAGCTGTATTCGATGAAGTTGTAATAGTATAGAATCGATCTCCATTATTTAAGAAACTGTTTGCTCCTCCTAATAAGTTATATTCATCAAGAGTAATTAATGCAACTTTTTCTCTAATTACATAACGGTCTGCGCATGTTTCATTTGCATTATTAAGAGCTGTTCCACGTGCATTACAATAATTTGCTTCCACAATATATTTAGATGGGTTATTTAATGAACTATAGAAATCAACATTCAACCAGTTTTCTGCATAACTTCCTTTGAATAAACTTGATGTTCCATCATAGTAAGCAAATCCGGCTGCTGAATCCTCAGTAATCATTTTTACTGTTCCATCAGTGTTAACTGTCATAATTCTCCATAAATGACCACTATACCAAACATAGTTTTCTGTTATATCATTATTATCTTCATCTTTTTCTGTTTTTACATAACAGTTTTTACCTTCTACGCAATCATTTGCTTCTTTAATTATTTCACCTGTTGTTACTTCTTTGATTGTTACTTTTCTTGTTGCTGTTGATTTATTTCCTTTTTTATCTGTTGCTGTATAAGTTACTGTATATGTTTTTCCAGCTTGATATGAATCAATATCATAATTTACTGTTACATTGACTATTTCATCTAAGTTATCTTCTGCTGTTGCTCCTAAGTCTTGATAAATATTTCCATATAGAAGAGTAACTTCTGCATCACCATTTAATGTAATCACTGGTGCTTCTGTATCATCAACTGTTACAGTTAATACAATTGTAGCTGTGTTTCCAGCTTCATCTGTTGCTGTATAAATAATTTCATAGTTGTTTAATTCTTTAAGATTAACTGTTCCATTAGATGATACGGTTACATTTTTATCAAAATTATCTGTTACTGTTGCTGTTGGATTTGTGTATGTTCCATTCTTAGATGCTTCTACTTGAATTGTTTTATTTTCTTTAATAGAACCATCCACAGTAATTATTGGAGCCGTTTTATCTAATTTTAATGTTTCATCATTAGTGGCTACAACAGATCTATGTCCTGCTGCATCTACTGCTATCACGCGATATGATAATGTTGATGATTCAAGATTTAAAGGTAAGACTGCTTTTCCGTCTGTTGCTTCTAAACGAGCTTCATCAGTCCAAATATCATTTCCTAAACTTACTTGATATAAGAAATGTGTTACTCCACTTGTTTCATCATTTCCACTTAATAATACATTAATATCTTCTTTATACCAGCCATTTGCATTTGGCATTTGTTCAATAGTAGCTGTTACATTTGGAGCAATTTGATCAACTTGATATTCACTACTTGTTTTAGTAATCGAATTATCAGCTCTATCGAATGCTTTCATTTCAAATGTAATTTTGCTTCCATTAACACTTTCTGGCATTTCAAATGTTGGCTCTGCAAAATCTTCTAATGTTACCCATTCTGTTACTGGTGTACCATTTGATAAAATACGATATTCATATTTTGTAACACCTGTTCCATTATCAGTAGCACTTAATTTTACTCTTAATGGCTTAATGTACCAACCATTTACTACATCTTCTGAGCTATTTAAAATTTCATAATTTAAATCTGTTGGTGCTTCACTATCTACTACATTTACAGTCAATACTACAGTTCTTGTATTTCCTGCTTCATCTGTTGCTGTATATGTAATCGTTTGTTCTCCCAACTTCGTTAAATCTACACTTCCTGTATATGTAACTTTTCTATCTCCTGAGTATGTATCTGTTGCTGATGCTGTTGGAATAGTATAAGTTTCATTACTTGCTTCTACTGTAATTGTTGTATTTTCAGTATAAGTATTTTCTCCGTCTGTAATTGTAATTGTTGGTGCTGTGATGTCATAAACAAAGTTAATTGAAGTTGAATGACCAAGTTTATCTGTTGCTGTTACAGTATGTTCTCCTTCTGCATAATCATTATTGAATGGATTTCCATCAATCGTAATAGATGCTAGTGTATCATCTGTTGCTTCAATTGTTGGTCTTTCTTTATAATGTTTATTTTCTTCTACACCTGTTATAATTGGATCTTTTGTATCAATTACAAATGTTTCTGTTGTTGTAAATCCTGCTTCATCTGTTACTACTACTACATATTCTCCATCTTGGAATGAATATTTATTGTCTTCTGTCAATGTTACTTCTTCTCCATTTACAGTCACAATAATAGTTGTAGCATCATTAAATGTAAGTTCTAATTCTTTATCAAAATATTTCTTTATAACATTTCCGCTTGCATCTGTATCTGTTGCTTTTGGATTTTCAAGTCCACTAATTGTTGGAGCTGATTTATCAATTGTAAATGTTACTGTTTCTGTATTTCCTGCTGCATCTATAGCTACAATTGTATGAGTCCCTTCTACATCATAAGTAAATGTTTTACCATCTTGAATGTATTCATTATCAATGAATACTTTATCATCGATTTTTACTGTTGTTTTTGTAGCATCTGTTACAGTAATTTCTAATCCACTATTGTTAATTCCTTTTGCTGGAATTCCCTCAATAATTGGTTTAGATTTATCAATTGTGAATGTTACTTCAGTTTGATTTCCTGCTTCATCTGTTACTACTAATGTATGAGTCCCTTCTACATCAAAACTGTCTCCATTGTTGTATTCTACATCACCTATTTTAGCAGTTCCTTCTGTGAATTCAATATTAATTGTATCCCCATAAACTCCAGCTAATGGTTTTGTAATAATTGGACTTGTTTGATCAATTATAAATTTCACTGTTGTTGTGTTTCCAGCTTTATCTTTTGTTGTAACAATGTATGTACCTTCTTCTTCAACAGTTGTTCCACTTAACAAGTTTCTATCTTCATATTCTTCAATATCAGTTTTATCTGTTTTATCACTTGTAAATGATATTTTTCCAGTTAATACTGGGAATTGAGAAATATTTCCTCTATCTTCGAATGTGATTGTTACTGGTTTTTTATAATAATATACTTTTTCAGTATCTTCTATTTCAGTTGCTACTTCTTCTGAAGTCAATGTAACAGTTGGTGCTGTTCTATCAACGATGAATGCAACTGTTGTTTTGTTTCCAGCCTTATCAAGAACTACTAAACTATGTTTTCCTTCTTCAATGATAGAGCTTCCACTTGTAAATGGTTGTCTATTTAATGTTGCACTTTCTAAAGAGTAATCATCAAATTCAACAATCAATGTTTCATCCTTATATTGTGTTCCATGTTTTACTCCTGTTACTACTGGAGCTTTTGTATCAATTACAAATACTTTTGTTGTTGTATATCCTGCATCATCTGTTACTGTAACTACATATTTACCAATTTCTGTTAAAGATGCTGTATAAACTCCATTTTCATCTTTTGTTAATGTAATATCACTTACTTCTCCATCTACATTTGTAAATGTTGCAGTAATTGTTAAATCCTTATCGATATTATCACGAATAGAAAGATTTAATGTTTCTTTATAATATGTTACAGTTCCTTCTTGCTCTTCATAATCTTTTCCAGTTGCTTCTACATTCTCTTTATTTGTTAAAGTGATTGTTGGAGCCTCTGTATCAACGACTACTTTCACTTGTGTTGTATTTCCAGCAACGTCTGTTACTTCGATAATATTAACTTGATTTGAAACAAATTCTGTTCCAGGTATATAACTATTTCCATTTAAGGTAATTGTTGGATAACCTTCTACTGAAGTAATATTATCAGTTGCTGTAATGTTAACAGATCCATTGAAGTAATATGTTGGAACCTCTCCAATACCATTGAAAGTTTCAGACTTACTTCCATCTGTGTTACTAATTGTAATTGTTGGTAATACTTTATCAACATTTAAATTTTTAGATACTGTTGTTACATTTCCTGCATTATCAATTGCAACTACTTTAACAACAATTTCTCCAGAAATTTCTGGGTCTACTGGAATTGTGGTAATTGGAGTTTCACCATTTAATAATGAATTTCTTGCTCCTTCTTCCCCGTTCACTGTTACTGTGTAGTAACTATTTTCATAGTCAATTCCATTGATATCTTCTAAAGCATCAATATTGATTGTTGGAGTAGTTTTATACCAATTATTTGTTCCATCTGGAGCTGATGCACTAATATTTAATGTTGGTAATGTTATATCCACAATAATATTAGATTCTTTTGTTACTGGAGTAACTTCTTCTCCTTCTGGATTAATTGTATAAGTTACTTTTCCTTCTTTATCATTTTCTTCTACTGTTACAGTTGCTGTAAATCCAGTTTCTGTTTTTGTTACAGTTGCTCCTTTTCCATTAATTGTAACTGTAGCATTTGAAAGTGCTTTATTTCCACTAAATGTTAAAGTTAATGTATCTCCTAATTTAGCGTAATTTGTATTGCTTGAGCTTGTAAAGTTAATGGTTGTCTCATCAACTTTTGGAATTAATACTAAGTTTGATAAGTCAATTTTATCCATTGCCCCTTTAAACTCGCTTCTTAATCCACCATCTGCTACTACTTTTTCAACATCTTTAATTAAATCTTGAATTGCTTTCCATGATTCTTTTGTATAATCTGCTTCATTGTAGTTTTCTTTTAAATCATTTTTTAATTCTTCTAATGCTGTTGGGTCAATTGGTAAACGAGCGGCTTCTACTTGTTTTCTAAGCTCTTCTACTTGTTTATCAAATTCACTCTTTAACATAATTGTATGATTTGACATAATTGGTAAACTTAATTCAAAGATTAATTTATTAATAGCTGCTTCATGTACTGTTTCTTCATAATCGCCAGTTTTGTAATCTGCCATGAATTCTTTAACAGTTGCATTTGCATAATCATATAAATCAATTCTCTCTAAATCATCAATTGCTCTTTTTAACTGTGATCTTGTGAAATAGTTCAAATCACTTTGTAATTTGATGTTAGCAATACTTTGATTTTTATAAGCTAATGCTTCTCTCCAAGATTCTTCTGTATAATCTGTTTCTACTAATTTATTAAATCTATCAATTTGAGCATTGTATTCAGTTAAATCTAATTCTTTTGGTTGTAATTTTAATGCTTCAATTGCATTCATTTTTTCATTTACAAAGTCTTGTGTAATTGCTTCAAGTTCAACATCTGAATTTCCATTTATGATGTTATTTAATTCATCAATTAAAGCTTGTTTTGCATTCCAAGATTCTTCTGTATAATCATCCTTATTTTCATTGTAAGAACCGAATTTATCTCCATTTGGATCTACAAATCCTGCTAAAGTTTTAAGCTTATTCTCTTCTTTACGCAATTTGTCTAAATTTAATACTCTTACTGTAATTGTCTTAGTTGCAATATTATTGCTACTGTCTTTTGCAGTAAATGTTACTGTGTAATCTGTTGGAGTGTTGATATCTACATTTGCTCTATCATCAGTTACTGCTACAGAACCTTCATAAATATCTTCTGCTGTTACTGTTGGATAAGTAACTGACGCACCTTTTTCCACAATAATTAAACTTATATTTTCATCAATTGTAATCACTGGTGCTTCTGTATCTTCAACAATTACTGTTTCTGTTACTGTTACTGTATTTCCTGCTTCATCAGCAATTGTATAAGTAACTGTATAAGTAGCTAATGCTGTTAAAGGAATTTCTGTTATTTCTTCTCCTGCATTATTTGTAATTATTTTTGTTACAGTAATTTTTTCATCTGCAGTGATTGTTGTCGTATCAATTCCAGTATAACTTCCTGTTTTTGCTACTTCTTTTCTTGTTGTAAATGCATTATCTTCTACTTCTATTCCTTCTGGGAATGTGATAGTTGGTTCTGTATCATCTACTGTAAATGTTACTGTAGTTACATTTCCTGCTTGGTCTGTTGCTGTTACTGTATATGTACCTTCACCTGTTACTGTTGAACCATTTGTAATTACTGTATCACCTAATTGAAGTGTTGCAAGTGTTGCATCTTCTACTTCAATTGTTACTCCTGATTTATAAGATTTTCCATCTTCAATATTCTTGATTACTGGTGCTTTTGTATCAATTGTAAATGTTACTGTTGCTTCATTTCCTGCTTGATCTGTAGCAGTAAATGTATAAATTCCATCACCGCTTACTCTATAATAGCCTTCTTCAGCTAGTTCAACATTTGCTTCTCCATCATTAATTGAAGCTGAATCAAATCTGATATCTACAATTGTAGTATCTGTAATCGTTAATTCCACATCAGTTTTATGGAATGAGTTATTTGTTACATTGAATACTGGAGGTACACTATCAATAGCAAATTCTCTTGTTGTGTTATTTCCTGCTTCATCTGTTATTGTAATTTCATAATATCCATCTGCAGTTACTGAATATTTTCCATTTTCATCTTTTGTCAATGTTGACTCTGTTGCAGTTTCACTACCAACTGCTGTATGATTCACCTTTACTGTTACAGAAGTTTGATCTGTTACTGTGAATTCTACTTTTCCTGGATAGTATTTTTCTCCAACTAAATCTGTTTCTGGAGCATCTTTATCAATAACAAATGTTACTATTGCTTCATTTCCTGCTTGATCTATGAGTGTTAATTCATATGTACCATTTTCAGTTGCTGTATAACTTCCATCTGCGTTTTTAATAACACTTGGAGTTCCTTCTTTTGATGTTACTGTAACATTTGTCTTATCATCAGTTACAAATGTTACTGGTTCACCATAAACTGTACCATTTATAATTTCATTTTCACCTACTTTTGCAGTTGGTGCTGTTTTATCAATTGTAAATGTTTTTGTTGCTGACATTCCTGCTTCATCTGTTGCTGTTACTTGATATACTCCTTCGTTTGTAGCTGTATATTTTCCATCTACTGGGTTTAATGTAATTTCATTTCCATCTAACGTAACTTTCACTGTTACAGAAGTTTGATCTGTTACTGTAAATTCTACATCCGTTTTATGGAATGAATTATCATCTACACTAATAATTGGAGCAGCTGTATCAATTGTTACTGTTCTTGTTGTCGTATTTCCAGCTTGATCTTTCGCTGTAATTTCATAAACACCATCTTCACTGATAGAATATTTTCCATTTGCATCTTTTGTTAATGTTGATTCTACAACATCTCCTGTTAAAGATGTATGTTTTACTGTTACTGTTACTTCAGTCGCATCAGTTACAGTAAATTCTACAGTATTTTTATAGAATGAATTATCATCTAGACTTACTGTTGGAGCTTCTGTATCAATTACAAATGTTACTGTACTTTCATTTCCTGCTTCATCCGTTACTGTTACTGTATGTCTTCCATTTTCAGTAATCTCTGTTCCTAATACATAAGCATTTCCATTTAATGTTGCTGTTAAATTTTCTGCATCACTCTTATTATCTGTTGCTGTTATTGTTACTGGCTTATTGTAGAATTTGATTCCTTCTACTTCTTTTCCTTTTGAATCTGATGTTACTGTTACTTCTGGAGCTGTTCTATCAATATTATCAATAATATGAGAATATGTTCCAGAATGTTTTGCTTCATCTTCATATGTAAATTCAATTGTTCCATTTTCTGAAGCAATTACTTCATAAACTGTCTTATCCCCATTTACTGGTGTCATTTCTACTTCTGTTGTTTCTCCATTTATTGTGATTGTTGCAGTTTTGATTGTTACTTCTTCACTAAATGTTACTGTTAATTTTACATTTTCTTTTGTTAACTCTTCTGGGTCTGTTTCTAAGTTTGTGATTGTTGGTACTGTTGCGTCTAATACAAATGTTACTGTAGTTGTATTTCCTGCTTCATCTGTTACTGTTACTGTATATGTACCATCATTCTTTAACTCTCCACCATTATTGAACTCTACTGCTTCTCCTCCATTATAAGAGTATGTTGCTTTCAAGTTCGCATCTCTATCTAAGAATGCACTTGAGTTATCTGTAAATGTAATATTTAATGCTTTCTTATAATATGTTTTTCCATTTACTTCTACTCCATTTTCAAGTCCATTTATTGTTGGTACTTCTGTATCAATTACAAATGTTACTGTACTTTCATTTCCAGCTTCATCTGTTACTGTTACTGTATGTTTTCCATTTTCAGTAATCTCTGTTCCTAATACATAAGCGTTGTCGTTTAATGTTGGTACTAATGCTGAAGTTTCACTTCTATCATCTGTAGCTACTACTGTTACTGGTTTGTTATAGAAAGTTATTCCATCAATTGTTTTTCCTTCTGAATCAGAATTCAATGTAATTGTTGGTCCTACTCTATCAATATTTGTTACTGTGTAACTTCCTGTTCCAGTATGTCCTGCTTTATCTTCGAATTCAAAGCTTACTGTAGTATTATTTTCTTTTACTGTTGTTGTGTACGTTGTTGTATATCCATCTTTTGCATCTACTGCTGTAAATTCATTTGCATTTTCTCCAGTTATTTTTACTGGTTCACTAAATGTTAATGTTACTGTTACTTCAGCTGCATTTGTTAATCCTGCTGGTGTTGTTTCTCCTTTTACTAGAGTTGGTGCTTCTGTATCTAATACAAATGTTACTGTAGTTGTATTTCCTGCTTCATCTGTTACTGTTACTGTATATGTACCATCATTCTTTAACTCTCCACCATTATTGAACTCTACTGCTTCTCCTCCATTATAAGAGTATGTTGCTTTCAAGTTCGCATCTCTATCTAAGAATGCACTTGAGTTATCTGTAAATGTAATATTTAATGCTTTCTTATAATATGTTTTTCCATTTACTTCTACTCCATTTTCAAGTCCATTTATTGTTGGTACTTCTGTATCAATTACAAATGTTACTGTACTTTCATTTCCAGCTTCATCTGTTACTGTTACTGTATGTTTTCCATTTTCAGTAATCTCTGTTCCTAATACATAAGCAGTTCCATTTAATGTTGCTGTTAAATTTTCTGCATCACTCTTATTATCTGTTGCTGT